>JABEUO010000167.1 GCA_013044415.1 Acidimicrobiaceae bacterium | reverse complement strand
TGTTCCGATCTTCATTTGGGGACGCCTTTTTCCGGACTGAGGAGAATTGACAATCGACTCGGGGAAATTCTCGAATCGGCTACTTTCGCAGCTTTTTCATCACTCTGCGACAGAGCAATTTACGAAGGGGTCGATTTCTTTATTATCGCAGGAGATGTGTATGACGGCGTGAAGAACAATCCCAAGACGGCCAGGCTGATCAGAGAGCAGCTAGTGCGCTTGGTGGAATCCGGCATCGATGTCTTGGTGGCACTTGGAAACCATGACCACGTCGGACATCTCCTCGCCGAAGTGACAGAGCCGCCCGAAGGGGTATATGTATTTTCTAAGGATCAGCCCCAAAGTTTCAGACTCGAGAGCGCATCAGGAGAGGAGGTGGTCTTTGTCGGTAGGAGTTTTCCGACCAAAAGAGTAAATGAAGACCTTTCACGGAATTTTCCGGAGGCTGAGCCGGGTGTCTATAACATTGGGGTGCTACATTGCTCTCTAGATGGCGCCCCGCTCCACGAGGGGCAATCACCCACCACGACTGCCTCATTGCTCTCCAAAGGGTACCAGTACTGGGCCCTCGGACATATCCATACCCGGATGATTAGGCGCGAAGGTCGGACTTACATTAACTACTCCGGCAATCCCCAAGGACTCTCGATGAAACCTTCAGAGAGGGGGCCGAAAGGGGCACTACTCGTAAAGGTGGATTCCGGCCGATGTGAAATCGAATTTGTCCCCTTGGCAAAGGTGAGATTCGAGTTGCGCAGCGTCGATCTCTACGGCGACGATGAATTGGGCGCATTCGAAGAAGAGGAGGAATTGCTAAGAGGGCACATTTCAAAATTGGAAGAGGAGGTGCCCTCTGACGACGTAATGGTCTTGCGGCTGAACTTGACTGGAGCCAGGGGAGCGAGACGTTTGACCGAGGGAGAACTGAAGGAAATTACCTCGATTGTAAATCGTAGATTGTGGCAAAAGGACGGGAGGATATTCTTGGAATCAATAGAGGACCATCTGGGACTGAAAAACCTATACCTCTCTTCAGCCGTAGCCCATGCTCTCGAAGACGTAGCAAGCGAGATGGAGAGCCAAGATCTAGACCGGTTGGTTTCAGACCGAATCCAGAAGGCTCTTTTGATGGTTCCAACTGAGATTAGGTCCGAACTGACAGGCGAGCTTTCGCCACCTGAGATCTTCGAATCTGCAAAGGCAATGGTATTTGATGAAGTAGCAGGGAGCTCTGAGGAGGATTAAACTAACCCGGTTTGAGATACAATCGCCGACACGAGGCGTCTCTCGTGAGATATCGTCGTCGAATCTTGTAATAGTCTATGGCCCGAACGAGGCAGGCAAATCGTCTTTTAGGCAACTTGTAACGGACTACCTCTATCATCTGACCAAACCCAAAGATCACCTTTTTGGTTCGATTGAGATCGAAGTCGACGATACATTACTCAGAGTAAAAAGGGACGAGAAGGGTCGTAGGGTCGAATCTCTTTCTGAGGGATACGCCCTTCGTCCTCAAGCTCGACTTACCTATGACCTTCTGAATACTACGAAGAACTCCCAGCTCAATCAGCTAGGACGGCTCTGTGTTGTCGGATATACGGACCTCGCTCTTTTTACCAATGCTTCGCCTAAGGAGGTCGAATCTCTGGTTGCAACTTTCGTGCAAAGTGGAGGTGTCGGTGTCGATCTATCTCTGGTTTCTGAGGAGTTTAGAAGATTGGCCGACGAAATATACAGGCCAAGAGCTGACTGCCGACTGAAGCTTCTGATCCAACGCTACGAGATGCTTCGTGAGCAAAAGAATGCCATCGAAGAGGGATTCGTTCATTCTTTCGAACTGCAAAAGGCAAGCATTCTAGGTCAGACGACCCTGAAATGGATCGATGATTGCCTCGTTTACCTGCGGCAAGCTGAGAGACTACTTGGTGAGGTTGGAGCGTCATTTCAGGGGATGGCTACCGTTTGGAGGTCCTCTTCGAAGCTGAGCCATTTGCCGAGATTAGCTCCTGGCCAAATAGACGAATTGCGGAGTTCAGTATCGAACCTTATGCTTATTTCGAGAGAGATCGAGGCTAAGAAATCAGCTAGATCTCGTCTCGCCGAGGAGGTCAAGAATTCCTCATTCACCGATGCCCACCGTTCTGCCCTTTCGGAGACCTACAAAGCGTTAGAAGTTGATCTAGCAGGGATAGATCGGTCTCTCGAAACTGTCAATCGGGACCTAAGGGAAGTTGAGCAATCCATTGATCGCCAACTTCTCATTGGTCGAGGTGAGGTACCCGATGTTACTATTTCACCAGAGAATTTTGAGAAAAAACTTTCGATGATTGTCGGGCTGGGAGAAAGGCTATCGGTGGTGGATACCGAGCTGAGCAGGATCCACACTATCGCTGAGTCTCTGCCCAAGGAGGATCTGTTTCTCCAAGGCGACCAAGACGAGCTTGCTTCGAAGCAGAGCCTTAAGTGGGCCCTGGAGGAGTTTGCAGATTCGAGAAGGCAATTGAGAGAGATCGAGGACCGCATTTCACGTGCTAAAGGACGAAGGGTGGCGCCTTTAGTCCTGGCAACATATTCGGCGGTAATGCTGATCGTTCTTGCCCTCGTTCTCATCTCTTTTAGCCGGGTATCGCCTTTTTTGAATTACTCCAAGATTGCTGGCGTTATTGCCGGATTTCTCCTACTGCTATTTGGGTTCTTTCTTCATAAGGGCAGCTTCGACGAAATTGACAAAGAGCTGCTCGGGTCGTTCAAGGCGAAATTGACTGAACAAAGAGAGATGGGCAATCGGCTTTCAGAGCGACTGGGATCGCAAATTCTGGTAGACGAGCTATTGAGGTTAGAACTGTCAAAGCTGACCGATGAGATATCCACGCTAGCTGGCGAGGTCGCCGAAAAGGTTCGCATAATGGAGCTACGCAAATCCCTCCATGACCAGAGCGTAAAAGCTGAAACCGAGATGGACATTCTGCTGAAACAGATCGAGAGGGAGTATGAGCACACCTTCAACGTTCGCTACAGGTATGGTCCAGTGGCGCAGCAGGTGATTGAGGACCGTGAGCTTTGGCGGCTGGATCAGCTTAGAGAGCATTTTGCAGTACAAAGAGGCATACTTTTAGCAAAGAGGGACGAACTTAGGGCCACCTTTGACCTGCATGCGACGCGAGCTTTTGAGTCTCTTTCGAGAATGGCAAGGGGATTTGGACAACGTGGCGAGCTGGAGGAGCTAAGGCGAGAGCTAAGTGATCTTGAACGGACGACCAGGGATCGGTACCAGCAGTTGGACCGTCTCGGAGGAGAAATTGGTCTCCTTGAAGGAGAATTCGAATCCCACAAGGTGGAAAACAGCATACTTTTTGATACTTTTGGGCTCCGTTACTCGCCATCTACAGTGGATGAGCTTCTACGCAATCTCTCCTCTAGGAGGGAGGAAGCTATTGCATACGAAATTCAAAGGCAGGCACTGACCGATGGAATATTGGCGATGGAAGACCTTTCAAAGACGATGGGAGACTTCTTTGGCCAGCAGAATTCCATTGCTAATCCGGTGAAATCTGAAGTGGTTACCTTTGGCAAGGTAGCAGATTTGATTGAATTTATCCGCTCCGAGGGGACGACTCAATTCGAAGACGACATGGTAAAGCCCGATGAATTGGAGAGGAAAGTTACCTATTTTCAAAGCTTTGCTGAAGCCGCCGGTGATATTTGTTCGGAGCTAGACCAGTTTCGCGACAGGCTTCTAATGGATAGTTCAAGTTCCGCTCGGAAGAGCGTCGAGCTTCAGGAAATTTCTATGTCAGAGCTAGCTATTGAAATGGGGATCGTGGGGGAGGAGATCAAGGCTTCCCTAGTTGAGTTTGCTAAGTTGTCAGTTGGTAGGGATTTGGTAGAGGGGTCCAGGTTAGCCTTCGCTAAGGTGGGTCAGCCGATGGTACTTTCCCATGCATCTCAGATTTTCTCCCTCGCATCTGGTGGTCGCTATATGGAGATCATTGCAGATAGGGGAGGGGCGATCTACGTTATCGACGAGAACAACAGGGAGTTACAGACCTCAGAGCTATCTTCGGGCACATTGGATTTACTTTTGCTATCCCTTAGGGTAGCTTTTCTTGCTATTGACGGGTCTATCCAGCAAGGGTGGCCGGTGATATTTGACGACGTGATGGTGAATATCGATACCGAACGTAGGCAGCATGGATATCAAGCGGTTCTAGCCGCTTCAGCTTCGCGCCAACTTTTCTACCTTACCTGCCACGAAGGCCATGCCGAAGGACTGCTGCAAGCGGCCAATGAATTCAGAAGTTCTGGTGGCGATCCAGGCTCCGGGTGGGAATTTGAATTGATCGAGCTCGATAGGATATCGCCCATTCGAAGTGCAAGTCGGCTAGCCGGCTTGGCCAAAGGGTGATCAGTGGTCTTGGACCGACCATCCAAAGTGGTCTAGTGGGCCATTCCCTTTGCCTATCGCCCAATGGGATCCGCCTTCAATCGACTTAGCGACGTAGATTTTCGCATTTTTCACCGCGGTCAAGACATCCTGACCCTTGGCCAACGAAGCGGCTACGGCAGACGAAAGGGTGCAACCCGTTCCGTGGGTATTTTCCGTGAAAATCCTTCTACTTTTGAGCTGGTGGGCATTTTTCCCATCACAAAGGATGTCGATGCTCTCATTCGAGTTGAGGTGTCCACCCTTTAGAAGCACGTATTTGGGGCCCATCGAGCATAGTGTAAATGCAGCTTCGGTTAGTTGCTCGACGGAAGAGATTTCTGCCCTGAGCAAGGTCTGGGCTTCGGTGAGGTTAGGAGTCAATATGAAGGTCCTGGGGAGGATAAGTTCTATGTAGGATTTGTCAACTCCTAGATTCATCAACCGATCGCCGGAGGTGGCAACCATTACTGGATCCACTACAACCTTCTCTATTGTTCCCTCGTCTATCATCCGCGCTAAGAGGGCGACATTTTCGAAGCTGCCGAGCATACCTACCTTGGTTGCTCGTACGAACATGTCGGATGTGACGGCTTGCACCTGAGCTTCGACGATATCTGGTAGTAAAATCTGCACCTTCTCCACGCCATTGGTGTTTTGGGCGGTGATGGCGGAGATAGCACTCGTTCCGTACACTTTCAATGCAGCAAAGGTTTTCAGATCAGCTTGAATGCCAGCCCCTCCAGAAGAGTCCGAACCGGCAATGGTTAGAGCGACCGGTGGAGTTTTTGAACTGAGTGACAATTGCGGACCCCCTTGTTGGCTTCGAAAGTAATCGTGAAGCTAGCCGTTTCGTTGATTGGTCACTCCCTAACCCTAATGGCCGGGCTGGGTAAACTGATGCCCAACAAGGCCTGAGATACCAGGGCTCAGAGCGTATGCGGTGCAGCAAACTACTTGCCCTTATTAGTCCAGCCTTTAAGGTGATTTCTGCACCGTAAAGAGGAACTATGAAAGGAGGTCGGCACTTAATCCCAGCGGAAACTTTCATTTCCTTCCGATAACCAGTTAGCGCCTAAGAGCAGGAAACGAGTCGCGACCAGGTCATTGGTTGGGAAATCCACTGATTTATCCGGTAGGGCGAGTCAGCTAGAGATCAGCCCTTCCTTCATCGGAAGTAGACGCCAAGGCTAGGTGCCTCTTTGGTACTCGACCGGCACGGTGAGCTAGATACCCAGCTTCTATCGCCAAGGAGATTGCTCTGGCCATGACCGCAGGAGAGTCGGCTCTGGTTATCGAGGTTGCCGCTAAAACCGCATCGCATCCAAGCTCCATCGCCAATGCGGCATCCGAGGCAGTGCCGATACCGGCGTCTAAAACCAATGGAATGGTAACGAGTTCTCGCATGAGCGCTATGTTGTGTGGATTTCGCACTCCGAGACCGGTTCCAATGGGGGCACCTAATGGCATTACCGCACTGACGCCGACAGATTGCAGATTTCGGCCAAAGATGGGGTCATCATTGGTATAGGCCAAAACGAAAAAACCCCTAGACACTAACTCTTCAGCCGCATCAATTAGCTCTAGAGGCTGAGGCAAGAGAGTTTTGTCGTCCGCGATGACCTCTAGTTTCACAACGTTGGTCTCTAGGGCTTCCCTGGCAAGTTCGGCGGTGATGATCGCTTCTTTGGCGGTGAAGCAACCAGCAGTGTTAGGAAGGATTTGGACCTTTAGCCCTCGGAGCATGTCATAGAGTGATTGACCCGAACCGGTGGGCTTAATCCTCCGAATCGCCACGGTCACCAACTCTGTTCCACTGGCGGCAATCGACTCTGCAATTGTCTCATGGCTCATCGCCCCTCCCGTCCCGAGTATGAGACGATTGTTGATGACGTATGAGCCCAGCTTTAGGGGTTCGACTTGCAACTAGCTCTCCTTATAAACCTGAAATTTAACCACCTTGAGCGATCGTCAGGATTTCAACTTTATGGCCTTCGGTAAGTATCGTCTCCGGCCACATTCTTCTATGCACCACCTCTGCGTCCAGCGCCGCTGCAACCCCCACTTTGGGAAGGTTAAGTATGTCTAGGAGTTCATCCAATGAAGTTCCGGCTCTGACCAACTTCGCTTCTCCATTGACCAAGATCGTCACATTCTCGGAGTCAGCTTTTTTTGCCGGGTTTTCCACTTTGTATGCTTCCTTGTCAAAATATTCTTGTCAAAATATCTCCTTGTAGGCTCGGTGCGACCGGGCGAAGCTGGTCGATCTAACCCACAAGTCAGGTCTCCCTGTCCGACCTTTCCCTAATTGAGAACTTCTAACTTGAACCTATTGGGTGTAGTTTCTTTAAGCCAATCCGGTGGTGAGTCGTTAAATATAGCCCTGTCCAGAGCGTCAGCGGTAAAAGGGGAGACGAGGATGCCATGGCGGAAGTGACCGGTGTGCGCCCAGATCGTCCCACTTACCTGTCCTACAAGGGGTAGGTTATCTGATGTTCCAGGGCGAAAGCCGAAGTTTGTCTCAAAGAGCGATGATTCCCTGATCGACGGGATAACCCTCGTAGCATCTGCGAGAATGTCGGTGATGGCTCCGAGACGCTGAGTGGTGTCAAAACCGACCTCCTCCATGGTCGCACCGACCACCACTTCTTGATCAACCCTAGGTACCATGTAAACGGGGCGATTATTTACCGCTCCACGCACGACGTGCGATGGTGCGCCATAATTTTGGTCAGCGTTGACTCGAAGAATCTGCCCCTTTACCGGTAGGAGTTGAGTTGCTATATCGGACCTGTCGATCATTCTAAAAAGTGAATCTGACCATGCTCCGGCGGCGATGACGCACAGGTCGAATGATCTCGGCTTTTCGGCGCCAGACTCACATTGCAGGTCAACGTGAGTAGAAAGCTCCGAGATAGCAGAAACCCTTGACGCTATGAAAGTCGTCCCAGACCTCTCTAAAATCATCGTCAATGCCCTGAGAAATTGTCGGTTATTGACTTGGTGGTCCCCAGATATAAAGGAAGCTCCGGCAATGTCTGGCGAGAGCAAGGGTTCAATTTTTCGTCTCTCGCGTAAAGTCAACGGCTGGACCGAGACCCCCCTGGATATTAGATAGTTGCTCGCTCTTTCCAGGTAAGCCAAGTCGCCGCTATCTGCCCCGAAGACGATTGTGCCAGTTGGCTGGTAACCAATAGGGATTCCGGCTAGATCTGCTATTTCAGCGGCGAAGCTCCCCCAATATCGCGACGCCTTTTCCATCAGGTCGGCCAGAAACGGCTCGTCAAAGTTAGCTTCAGAAGCCGGTGCCAACATGCCGGCGGCGACGTTTGAGGCACCGCTTCCAACTTTTGGATCGTAAATTGAGACTTCGCAACCGCGACTAAGAAACTTTAGTGCTAAGGAGAGTCCGGCGGCCCCGCCACCGATGACTGCGATTCTTGTTTGACTGGTCAAGATATTTCCTCCTACCCCAAAGACTAGGAGGGAGCCCCTTTTCTGGAGTCCCGACGATCGTGTTTAAAATCTGGCTCTTAATGCCGAATCTCCATCCTCCCTGACGAAGCCTCTGGCGCGAACGCTTGGTTGGGTTTAGTTGGCATCGCTTCAATCACGCCATCGCTGCTAAATGGCCCAGTGGCGACGAATCGGTGGCAATAGATAAGGCTGCTTGACTCGGTTAGCGGTCTAAATGCTCCTCGGCCGATGCCCGGTCTTGACGCTTATCAGAGCTCATGCCCTAAGTTGAGGTGCATACCAGCTTCGTTGGCCGGGGGATACCCGACACGAGCCGTTTTATCAGCTTGGAGTCAAGTTTCAGAACCTCGGCCGTCAAGATATTTTGCTCTTTGCTTCCAGCCACCGCAAGTGTGCCCACAGTCGATCCATTTCTCATCTATAGACGTCACACACTGACCTGCTCCGTGAAATCCAGCAAAGAGTAGGGGAATGTCGTCGCATTGAGATAGTCAACTAGTTCTTTGGTTAC
>JABEUO010000166.1 GCA_013044415.1 Acidimicrobiaceae bacterium | reverse complement strand
GGATCGGACGGGACTCGGTGCCGCCCAGAGCGAGAGACCCTTCTACCTACAGACCTACCGCAGAGACATGGGAGGAGGGGTATTCGCAATGATGAAGGATGCCTCTGCACCGATCTACGTCTTTGGGAAGCATTGGGGTGGACTGCGTATCGGTTATAAGGCGCACAGCGCCTGAGGGGGAGGGCCTGATACCTTCTCCTTAAGGCTTCCGTTCAAATCAACGCTGGTAAGCCGGATGATTCGTCAGATTGGGCTCTTTTGGTAGGTCGCACGACCCCGATCGATGTCGCCTGCGAGATCTCAACATCGCACTTACTCGATCGCATTTCTCGCTATAGCGCGGTTGGCTCACACCACCTATCTTCCTGCGCTAGCTGAAACTCTCTTTTTAACTTCTGCGGTAACCGCGCTTCGCATCTCTTGCACCGGCGCCTTTTCACCCGTCCAGCGTTCAAAAGCCAGTACGGCGATTCGAGTAAGCATCCCTACCCCATTCGTATGGGGGGCCCCAATCTCCCTAGCATACTGCAAAAAACGTGTTTCTAAGGGGTGGTAGACGACGTCACACAGGAATTGTCCGCCATGAAGAAGCCCCTTATCCACCGGGGAGTAGCCTTCGTGGCCCCGACCGGACATCCCGAGTGATGTACCATTTATCACTATCTCGGCTGTCTCGATGTCGGTTGCCTCTCCCAGAACCACCTGCGTGGATGAACCCCCCAATGAAGCCAGCAGGTGTATTTCCCTAGCAGCTGCCCTATTGCGCCCGTGAATACTCAACTTTTCCACATCTGCCTGAACCAGTGATACCGAGATAGAGCGGGCCACAGCCCCAGTTCCCACAAGGGCAACCCGCTTCCCCCTGAGATCAATTCCATGGTCAAAAGAGAGGTTGTCGACCAGGGCCCGGCCATCGGTCGAATCACCGATAAGTTCCCCTGCCTCTACGTAAACCACGTTTACAGAACTGAGCATCGCTGCGCTTGGGGTCAAGCCATCCAAAAGGCCGATAATCTCTTTTTTGTGGGGCATGGTCACTGAAATCCCGCCCACCCCCAACGCCTTTAAGCCGCCGATCGCAGCCGCTAGTCGGTCAGGTGAAACAGACATAGCTAGGTACGCCCAATCTAAACCAAGAAAGCTAAATCCGGAATTAAAGAGGGTGGGAGACAACGAGTGGGCCGCTGGATCGCCGACCAAACAGGCAAACTTCGTATACCCTGTCGGCCAATTACCTGGATTCATCCTCGTACCTCTTTAGTTAACTTTCTTAGAAGACAGTTTCATAGAAGACAGCGGTCTCCTGCCCCAGAACTTCATTGCTTGCCATTCGGTAAACACAACCTTTACAATCCGCCCGATGCCGCAATAGCGGCCTGCTGCTGCTGGTAGGTGTCAAAGAATGAGGATAAGCTCCTCCCCTTCAAGGTAACAAAGTAGAGCCAGTTACCGACAGCGGGGTGAAGCACAGCTGCCATAGCCGCCTCATCTGGGGAACTGATTGGAGACGGCGGCAAGCCCAGATGCGTATAAGTGTTGTAAGGGGAGCTGTCCTGCAGCTGACCGACGGTCAAGGAACCCGAGTAGTTACCGGTCGCAAACCTGACCGTGGAATCCATCTGCAACGGCATGTTTGCCTTGATCCTATTCAGAATCACCCGCGCCACCTTGGGATAATCACTGACGGCTTTCGCTTCGCGTTCAATAATTGAAGCCGCAACTACCACCTGGTAGCCAGATAGTCCGTGGTATGTACCTTGTGGATCGAGGCCCAACTGTTTGGCAATCTGCGCAAATCGATCCAGCATTACATTCATAATCTGATGGTTGCTCCAGGTTGGATCGATCGAATAGGTGTCAGGGAAGAGAAAACCTAACGAGGACGTAATCCCCGGCGCCGAAAAGCCGGTCGACGTTGGGGGCGTACTCTCGGCCAGAGCCAGAAATGAATTCGTCGTATGACCTGGGAGGCTACCTACCGCTCGCGCTATATCGACAAGAGAAAACCCATCCGGAATCGTTAACTTGTAGGTCTTAGGACCCGCGGCTATATTCGCCAAGATACCAGAGTATGATTCATTCTCCCTAAATACGTAATAGCCAGGTTGCAGGATTACATTTCCACTAAGTTTCAGAAAGATTGAAAAATCCGTAAGCGAGCCAATTACGCCTTTGCTAAAAAGCCTCTCTTCTAACTGTGAGTAGCTAGATCCAGGTGGAACATCGATGGCGACCGCCTTGCCACCGGGCTTACCAGACGAGGCGCTAAGGTAGTTCATAACGAGGAATCCTGCAACCACTAGTAAAAGAAATGCAGCAATCGAGGTAAATAGGAGGTACCTCGGCCCCCTCCTGGCATGCACTCGACCACTACCCGAACTAGCTTTAAAACCTGTTTTGGCGCTGTCTTCGGTCCAAGTCTGCGTTTCAACCGGGTTAACTCCAGTAGCGGATGCCCCACCTCTGGCCGGGAATACCAACATTTCATCGGGCAAAGTCGACGCACCTCGCGGTTGGTCGAACTCATGGTCTATGTCATCGACACCTCCAGCGCCGATCTTGTTGCTGTGAGTCGGCATCCCCGAGTCTGAGTTCTCCAAGTCTGAATTCCCCGGAGAGTCCGCCCTATTAGAACCGTTCTTTTCTTCCGACAAAGTGTTAATTCCTATTCGCGTCTAGCCAGCTCTGCAGGATTATTGTCGCAGAGCTGGCGTCAACAACTCGTCGAAGAGATTTTGAGGATCTCCCGGTTGCAAAAAGTGCACGCGACGCGCTCAGAGTAGTCATTCGTTCATCGTGGGTGACTACAACCAAATCAGGGAGCTCCTCTCGCAGTAGATCGATCTCCTCCAAAACCATCCTAGCCTTTGGTCCGATCTCGCCAGAAAGCGACAAAGGCAGTCCTACGACTATCGTGGCTGCTTGGTATTCGTTTAACTCCTTGGCAAGCTTTCGAAAGTCTGCCAACTTGTCCCCGCTTCGCTGAAACACCCTTGAAGGCACGGCAAGCAATCCATCCGAATCAGAAACGGCGATCCCGATCCTCTTGTCCCCCATATCTAGGGCGATACTTCTCAAATCTGCACCTAAAGGAGGACTAACTTTTCTCAGAGCCAGAGTTAAGTGCATTCTGGATCTCTACAAGCACTTCGTCTAGTAGTTCGACGTTCTTCCCGCCTGCCGTAGCGACCTCGACCTGCCTGCCGACTCCCCCGCCGAGCTTCGTCGCGCCGCCTTTTATGATCTCAGACGCAACGAGTCCAGAGTCTTTCCCCACTGCACAAACGATCGCCGCCCTTCCTCCACCTGGAGAGCCAGCGACCACGACGGATTTCACACCTGGGCGATTTCTGATCATCAAAGCGAGTTCTCGTAGTTCCTCGGGCGACAAACCGTCCTGACGCAAGACGCAGTATCCTGAAGTGATCACCGCCGAAGCGGCCGTCTTGGCGAGTCTCTCTTTATTCAATACTTTGACTTGATCCCGTAGATCTCGTTCCCTAGCCTTGAGCTGCTCTATCTTCTCAGAAACTTCCGCCGGTGAGGCCTTCAATTTCAAAGCTGCATCGGAGATAATATCCTCAAACCCCCAGACGCGCTCAAGAGCGGCGCTGCCGGTAACCGCCTCAATACGACGAGTGTTGGAGCCAATCGATGCCTCCGAGACTATCAGACAAAGACCGATTGCTCCAAGGGAATTAACGTGAGTTCCACCACATAGCTCAATTGAAGAAGTACCCGCCCTTACGACCCGAACGACATCCCCATACTTGTCTCCAAAAAAGGCCATAGCCCCTTTCTTCATCGCATCATCTTTGGCCATAAGGTCGGTCTCTACGCCGACATTAGCGATTACTTCTGAATTTACCAGCGCTTCCACCTCCCTCTTCTCCTCGTCACTCAGAGGAGAAAAGTGCGTGAAGTCAAAGCGCAACCGATCTGGTGCAACCAATGAACCCTGCTGGCGAACGTGATCACCTAGGACCTTTCTAAGTGCCCAATGCAGCAGGTGGGTAGCTGTATGGTTTCGCCTTATCGACTCCCTCCTGGATTTGTCGACCCTTAGCTCCATCAGTTCGCCCGTTACTGGAATCCCCTTGAGTAACTTGGCCCGATGTCTCACTAGGGATCCAGCGACATAGGAGGTGTCGACCACCTCAAACTCGCTGGACTCTCCGATCACGACCCCGGTATCTCCAACCTGTCCTCCGCCTTCGGGATAGAAGGGGGTCCGATCGAAAAATAGCTCGTAATGGCCATCTTCACCCTTGGGTCCTGAACAAGCAAGGAGTCGACCATGATCCGAAGTGGTCTCGTGTCCGGTAAAAAGAGTCGAACCAAATCCGTCAAGGAGACTCCGATAATGCTCGGTCTCCTCTTCATTTTGGTCGACTCCCAGACCAGCGGCCCTAGCCCTACTCCGCTGTTCGGACATAAGGACTTCGAATCCCTCCATGTCAACGGGCACACCTCGCTCATTTGAAATTTCCCTGGTCAACTCGATGGGGAATCCGAAGGTATCATGGAGACGAAAAGCGACCTCACCCGAGACTGATCCCCGCTTAAGCTCCTCCTCGAGCTGCACCACTCCAGATTGCAAGGTCTGTCGGAACTTCTCCTCTTCTCTTTGCACTGAGGAGATTATGTAGTTTCTCTGCGAGATTAGTTCGGGGTAGGCCTCACCCATAGTCTCTATCACGGCTTGGATGAGCTTTGGAGTTACCAACTCTGAAGTACCAAGTTGGTAGGATCTAAGAACGGCCCTACGAATTATCCTCCTGAGTACGTATCCCCGCGATTCGTTGGTCGGAAAGACCCCGTCCGACACCAAAAACGTCATAGAGCGGGCATGATCCGCCATAATCCTCAACTTGACGTCGCTCGACTGATCAGCACCATAATCAACTCCGGTAACCTCAGAGGCAACTCTCAGTATCGGCTGAAGTAGATCGGTGTCGTACACCGATCCCTTACCCTGGATAACAGGCAGGATTCGTTCGAATCCAGCCCCGGTATCGATGCAGGGTTTGGGTAATGGAACCAACGAGCCATCGGGCTGACGGTCGAATTGCATAAAAACGAGATTCCAAATCTCCATAAATCGCTCGTCAGAACCGTGTGCTGGCCCTCCATCGGCCCCGAAACTCTCGCCTTTGTCATAATAAATTTCAGAACAAGGCCCGCAAGGCCCGGTATCGGCCATCTGCCACCAGTTATCCTCGTCGAGCCGTTGGATCCTCTCCGCTGGGACTCCAACTTGGTCCCTCCAGATCGCCTCGGCTTCATCGTCTGACAAATGGACCGTAATCCAAAGCCTATTAGGATCCAGCTTCAAGACCGAAGTAACAAGCTCCCAGGCAAATGGAATGGCCTGCTCTTTGAAGTAGTCGCCGAAGGAGAAGTTGCCGAGCATCTCAAAGAAGGTCAAGTGCCTCGAGGTTAGACCTATCTGATCAAGGTCATTATGCTTACCGCCGGCCCGAACGCACTTCTGTATCGTGGTCGCTCTTTTAAACGGCGCAGGTTCGTCCCCCAGAAAATAAGGCTTGAACTGCACCATCCCAGCCACGGTGAAAAGTACCGTCTGATCATGAGGAATGAGCGATGCCGAGGGTACCGATACGTGACCCCGCTCGACGAAAAAATCTGTAAATGCTCTTCTGAGCTGGCTTGCATCCATGGTATTCAAAGTGTATTACAGATCGCGGCCGAAACTAACAAAGCCACCATTATTCGAACTATTGACAATATGCCACGGCAATCGTGACACTTGCGGTCGGTTCCCCGATCTCAAGCCCTCTAATCGGAAAAGTCAATTCTGTCACGACCTTGCTTCAATCGTCTTTGTGTCGATCCAGTTCTACTCGTGCGGATGCGATTCCCTCGATGGTCGCACTTACCAAGCTCTCTTTTAGGCTTTCTGCTCTGTTTTGCACTTTAATTAGCAGCTGTTCGGGCTTTGATCGCTCAATTCGTTTTTTCAACTCTTCCTGAGCCTTTAGGGTTACCCAAACTCCAGCCGTCGCCCCTACGGCAATCCACCGGATCCGAGACATCAACGCGACCCCCCGGCTCGGCCGAAGAATACCTCTCTAGCCGTCCTAAGCCCAACGGTAATCGCTTTTACCCTGACGGCTGGGAAGGTTATGACCCTGCGCGCCACCTTGGAGGTCTTTTCCATCGAAGCCGAAGCGGCTTGGGCTATCTCCAGGAAATCCTCTGCTCGTGAAGCGTCCTGCGAAGCCGCCTCCATGGCCCTCTTGGCCACCGTAGCCAGTTCGAAGGCTTCCGCCCGTAGTATCTTTTGCTGCTCAAGTAGATTCCCTGCAAGGCGCCTCAGCCCAAGTAGAGTAATTAAAGAAACCAAGGCTGACGCTAATGCAACTACACAAGCGACCAAAAGCACTACCGACATGACACCTCCAGCCTCAAAAACTAGTCGCCGCTATTGCAAACAAGCAGAGTTCATGCCTTCTTTTGGCTCTCAGAAATCGCAAGTCCGTAGCTCTGAAGGGTATCTTTAGCAATCTGCTTTGGTGCCCCGGTCATCAGGTCTAGTCCCGACTGTGTCTTGGGGAAAGCGATGACCTCACGTATCGTATCCTCTCCGCACAAAAGCGCCGCAAGCCGATCGATACCAAAGGCAAAACCGCCATGGGGAGGTGCCCCAAACCCAAAGGCGTCAAGAAGGAAACCGAAACGCTGGTTCGCTACCTCGTCTGAGATGCCAAGTGCCTTAAACACGTCTGACTGAATCTTCGGGTCATGTATTCTAATACTCCCAGAGCCGAGTTCCCAGCCATTCAATACCAGGTCGTAGCTCTGGGCACGTACTGCCAATGGATCGCTAAACATCAACTCAAAGTCATCCGCGTTTGGCATCGTGAAGGGGTGGTGCGCAGCAATCGGATTACCGGCGTCGTCCAAGCCCTCAAACATTGGAAAGTCGATCACCCAGAGGTAGCGTAGGCCCTCTAGTTCCAAATTAGCCCGGCCCAACTCGGTTCGTAGGGTTCCAAGAACCGACCTCGTGGCCTTAAATTCCCCAGACACCGCCAGCACCACGTCACCCGTCTTGGCCCCAAGGCGGGTGACAATCTCAGCAATGTGTTCATTCTTCAAAAACTTGGCTATCGGCGAATCTACCTCTAAGGAACCATCTGTGCCCTGCTTTATACGAAACCAAAGCAGGCCAGCAGCTCCAAGCGCCTTTGCCCTATCGACCAGCTGATCCAGCTTGGAACGTGAAAACTCCCCCTTGGCCGGTGCGATAAAGGCTCCCACGCTAGGTTGATCCAAGGCCCGTATGCCGGAACCCGCAAACAGATCCGAAAGCTCAAATATCTCGTGTCCAAAACGGATATCCGGCTTATCGGAGCCATACCTAGCGATGGCCTCACGGTAAGTAATAGATGGGAAGGCCAAGTTAGATTGGCCTGTGGCTGCTTGGGTGGCATCGCTAACAGCTTGGGTAATGAACTCTCTGACGTCTTCTTGGGTGACGAAAGATGCCTCAAGGTCGAGCTGGGTAAATTCGAACTGTCGATCCGAGCGAAGGTCCTCATCTCGCATACATCGGGCAATCTGGTAGTAGCGGTCAAAACCCGATACCATCAAGAGCTGCTTTGCTATCTGCGGGCTCTGTGGTAGTACGTAGAAATTACCGGGTTGCAAACGCGAAGGGACCGAAAACTCCCGGGCACCTTCTGGAGTAGGAGTCCAGAGCATTGGAGTCTCAATCTCAAGGAATCCGAACGATTCCAACGAGTGTCTAATAGCCTTATTGATTTGAGCTCGTGTTCGGATATTTCGCTGGAGCCTTGCCCTACGTAGGTCGACAAAGCGATACCTCAACCTGACACTCTCGTCGGGCAGATCTTTCTGATCTGAGACGCTAAAGGGAACCGCATTTGCCTTGGAAAGGACTTCCAGACTGGCGTCGGAGATTTCTACCTGCCCCGAAGGCAAAGTTGGATTCTCCGTCCCACCAGGTCTCTTGGAGACCTTGCCGACGACCCGAATAACCCACTCGGGGTGAAGCTCGATTCGATCAGATATGACGCATTGTACAACTCCGGTCGAATCCCTAAGATCGATGAAGGTGAGGTGCTCCCCGTGCTCGCGTACGCTTGCAATCCAGCCGCAGACGCTCACTTCATGTCCGATTATCTCGTCGGTGACCGCCGATGCGTAATGGCTACGTAACCCCTTTGGGTTGGCGAGCAAACATTGTACGGAATCTCTTCCAAAGGTAG
>JABEUO010000165.1 GCA_013044415.1 Acidimicrobiaceae bacterium | reverse complement strand
GCCGATTCCTGCGGTTCCATCCGGCCAGACCAGCGTGAGCGTCGACTACAAGTTCCGAATTGACAAGCCAGGCAGGTACCTCTGGATCTGTGCGGCACCGTGTGGAAGTGGTGCCACCGGAAATGGTGGGGCGATGGGCGCCGCAGGGTGGATGCGCGGATATATCACGGTCACCTAAATTAGCTCGCTCGTGCGACCTTCGGGCCGCACAACTTAGCGGGGGATTTCCCCATCTTGGGGATGGATCGAAGAGCAGAAGTACCGAGGTCAAAAGTTTTATGAAAGTGAGGAAAGTTGAGCACGTCTTATAACAACGAGACTAACTCGACGTCGAGCGAGCGGAGGGATAGGAAGTACCGTTCCTTCTCTCTCAGCCCAAAGGCAAACGACGAGCCGTCGTGTGGAGCCTTAGCGTGCGGAGCAGATGACTCCGAATCTTGCGGGATATCGATTCCCAACGGCGAGGTCTCCAGGAGAAACCTACTAAAGCTAATCGGCAAGGGCGCAGCGGCGACGGTCGCAGCTGGAGTCGGTGTCGAACTCCTAACGTATCGGGCTTACGCTCAGAGTGGGTCGACGACCAACCCGAATGGCTTGGGAACCAACGGCAATATGACCCCGGGAATGGCAGCAGCGATGGCCGATCCCGCGGCCCCACCCGATCACCAGTGGGCAATGGTCATAGACCTTAGAAACTGCGACGGCTGTGGATCTTGCACCGCAGCATGCCAGAAGGCCCACTACCTTACGCCAGACCAGACATGGATCAAGGTCTTCGCAATGACCAATAACGACGGCCAGACCTACCATATGCCACGGCCCTGTATGCAGTGTGAAGATCCACCCTGCCTCCATGTCTGCCCGGTAGAGGCGACATTCAGGACTGACCAGGGTGTCGTACTGGTCAACCAGGATCGTTGTATCGGCTGCAGAATGTGCATGGCGGCTTGTCCCTATGAGGCTAGGTACTTCAACTGGACTGGGGACGTTCAATATCCGACCACTCCGATACCCCCAACGCCGCAGGCTCCGATCCCACAGAAGCTCGGGACCGTTGGCAAGTGCACTTTCTGCGTAGGTAATCTCAATAATGGATTGCTGAGCGAGTGCGCTTCAGGGTGTCCTATGGGCGCTATCTACAACGCTGACCTAAAGACAGACGTAGCGGTAAACGGACTAGGCAACACGGTTAAGTTGTCTACCTTCCTTTACGACAACGACGCTGTCACCTTCTATCCCGAGCAAGACACACACCCAAGGGTCTGGTACATCGTTGGACACGGCCAGAACCTCGAAACAAATTCGACATCGGCTTAATCGGTGAGTTGAAGAGAAAGGCTGCAAATCAAGATGGATAAGAACTCACCTATACCACCAAGGGACGACAACTACTCCGATACCGAGAGCGCTTGGGCTGTAGACGTCAGGGACGCCGCAACTAGGGGAATGACCCAGAAGGCGTCTCGTAAGTGGTGGCTCGCAATAACCCTTCTGTCGCTCATGGTGCTGGCCGGCGTCTACGCCTGGTACTACCAACTGAAGCATGGTATGGCGTCGGCAGGCTATAACGACCAGGCTTTCTGGGCGGTATACATCGCAGACGTGATTGCATTTATTGGTGTGAGCTACGGGGGCGCAGTGATATCGGCGATCCTCCGCCTCACCGGCCAGAGTTGGAGGGCACCCCTCACCCGTATAGCGGAAGGGATGGCATTAGCTACCGTCATAGTCGGCGCTATGTTTATCTTCCCCCACCTGGGTAGGCCGGAGCGCTTCATGAATATCGTCTACTATGCTAACTGGTCATCCCCGTTGGTGTGGGACTTTCTAGCGATTCTGACCTACACCGTCGCCACGATCATCTTCTTCTACATTCCGCTCATACCGGACTTGGCGATAGTAAACCGACATTTGGGCTCGGCCAACAGCCCGATGAGACGCAAGGTATACTCTGCACTCTCGTTGAACTGGATGGGCACAAAGCGCCAGCGCAGGCTACTGCATAGCTCGCTTACCTTGATCTCTTTGGTGATCATTCCCCTCGCAGTGAGCGTTCACTCGGTACTGTCCTGGGCCTTTGCCCTTACTTCGAGGCCCGGCTGGGCGGAGACGGTCTTCCCGCCCTACTTCGTTATCGCAGCACTTTATTCGGGTACGGCCTTGGTAATCGTGACCGCCGCTGCCTTCCGGTCCGGCTACAAGCTCCAGAGGTTCATAACCCAGAGGCACTTTGTACGGATCGGGTACCTTATGGCTGCTCTTGGGCTGGTCTACCTCTACCTAACCTTTGCCGACATGGCGACCGAGGGTTACACCGGAATAACTACTGGGTGGATAACTCAGACCGTAACGGGAAGGTATGCGATCCCATTTTGGATCTATGTCCTCTTCGGTGAACTCATTCCGATCGTGGTCGTTGCGTTCAAGAAGTTCAGGAATATCAAGGGCTTGACCTTCGCAGCCGGTGGCGTCGTCGTTGCGCTGTGGATCAAGCGTTTGGTCATCGTACTTCCCCCGGCAACCCAACCTCTCATCGGTAGTTTCTGGGGCTCATACCACTTCACCTGGGTTTCGATAACGATAACCTTGGCGGGCGTGGCGGCGGTTCCACTGATCCTAATGGTGATGTTTAGGCTCATTCCGATCCTCTCAATCGAGGAAATGGAAGAGGCAGGTCCAATCGGTTCGATCGAGCAGATCTCGGACAAGACCGAGAAGTATCAAGACAAGTTGCTGGCCGGCGGGAGAAATCTCGAGCAAGTCAAGACTAAGACCCCTTCTTCTGGTCTGCAGATGAGCGGGGTCGATCCGATCGGCCTAGCTTCGGCACCGACAATCTCAGTGAATCCAACGGTGAATCCCGGTGGGTTCTCGATCAATCCAGGGGAGATAAGGTAATGCGACTTATAACGAAAATTGTTTCGGGCTTCGCCTTGGTCGCCATGGCGAGCGCGGTGAGCCTCTCGTCGGGGTCACTACCGGCATGGGCGGCTAGCGGGACTACGAGCGGTTCGTCGATGCAGATGGGATCGGGCAACTCCAGTGGTTTCAGCACCGCAGCCGCCAACTCGAGTGACCTTAGCTTGGGAGCAGTCCTTACCAAGGCTGGTTCCGACCAGTTGACACTGAGCGTCACTCCATCTTCTGAGGCTTCGGCCAATCCAGCGGTAGTAAAGTCGCTAGCTGGACAGGTTGTAACCTTCTACGTCAAGACGAAGGTCTTTTCCGGGGATGGAATGATGGCGATAGGGACCGCTACGACCAATGCCGCCGGCGTAGCAACGCTGAATTACATGCCGACATGGACCGGGATGACCGACTTTGCCGCACAGATGGCTGCGACCTCGTCGATGCCACAGATGAGTACCTCGTTGAACTTCGACGTACTGAAGGACCCAACCGGCATACCGACTAAGTACTTCGAATCTCAAAGGCCGTTACACGGTATAGCAACCGTCTTAGTCAAGTTCCTCATCGGGATTGCCGCGGCGGTATGGCTCATTCTGTTGGGAACCCTAGCAGTCGTTCTGTTTCGCATGCCAAGGCTGGGAAGGAGTCAATAAGTGTTACATCTAGCGTCGAAGACAGATAAGGCCGCCAGCGCCAGCCACTCAGGTAGGAGATTCGCCCGCTCGGTGATGCCACTTGTTGGTATCGGGGCGATAGCCCTAACCCTCGCTGGCTGTGCTAGTGACCAGTTTGTCGGGCAGACGGCGATCAAGCCACAACAGGGTAGTGCCCCTTGGACGACACAGGCGCCGACGGCGGCTCAGCTTGCTAGTGCCGGGTCTATTTCGGTGGCGATCAAGGATATCACTACCCCGATTGGTACTACGGAGCCGGCTTACTTCGGACCTGGCGGTAAAGGGGCTGCGAGCCTATTCACCATCAAGGCAGGGACGACCGAGAAGGTCGTCTTCAAGAATTCCGATGCAATGCCACATACCTTCACCGTGCCAAGCCTGGGCCTGAACGTAATGGTTCCTCCGATGGGATCTATTACCCAAAGTATTTCCGTAAAGACCGCCGGAACCTATACCTGGTACTGCTCGGTCCCCTGCGGAAGCTGGGTTATGACCCACGACGGATACATGAAAGGCACCTTTACGGTGAGCTAAGAAATCGCAAGGACGTGCGAGAGTTGAGACCAAACGTCCGGTAAAAGTTTCCCGCCTACAGGGCCCGGATTCTCAGCGGAGAGACCAATTGGTCAATCCAAGGAGGATCCGGGCCTGTCCCCTTTAATCACTGCCAACAAGCTTAAAAATAACCCTCGTTTAGCCGTTTAGCCGTTTAGCCGTTTAGCCAATGAGCAACTGACAACTGCAGATTGTATCGGGTGTTTAGAAGCTACGGTCGTTCTAGTTCGCCGCCATCTTGTGGATTAACTCGATCGTCGCCAGACAGTCGTCTTTCGCCCGATGTCCCGCTGAGGGGAGTTTTTGATATCGATATCCGCCGTAGCCCGGTTCGCCAACGAAAGCGGCATAACGTAGCATTACACACTGCCATGTGGAATCGATCGGCGTAAGCCCCCGCCTGGCCGCTTCGTTCGCTAACAGCGGCTTGTCGTAGTTCACGTTATAGCAGAGCAACAGTCGATTTTCTACCGTAGCTAATAGCTCCGGCCAGACCTCTGTCATGGTCGGAGAATTGACCACGTCAAGGTTTGAAATTCCGTGTATTCGGCTCGCCCCCTCGGGTATCTCGGTCTCCGGATTTACCAGGGTCTCCAAAAGTACGTTACCTGAGGGTTCCAACACGGCGATCTCAACTACCCGTGAGGTTATTGTGGATAGCCCCGTGGTCTCGGTATCGAGGATCAGCCATTCGGTGCTGCTCAGTTTTTCTCTGGCCCAAGCGACGCTTTCGGCATGATCAGACTCGACTTTGGAGAGCAGTGCTAGTTCCATCTCTTTCACAATAACTCTTCGTTGTGACGCTCAACGTGTAATTACACGATAAAGGTACAAACCGTGAGAGATTCCAATTCTCTTCAAAGCCACTGCGAGGCGCTTTTTTTGATTCGCCCTTTGAAGCAATCTGGTGGAGGTATATCCTTGGGAGGCTTTTGTCTAATGACACTGTTTCTGACTGCTTATGGATATCGATGGAACTGTGCCCGGCGGGATGTTATCTCGCAAGACAAGCTCACCCTCGACACGCAGGTAATTGTGTTGCTGGTCGGATTACTTGGATTTGCATTGCTAACTGTCTCGAGAATCCACCTTTAGTTCGACAGGTTGTTGTTCGACCGACGGTTACAAAAGTGACGACTCGGGAGATTCGATACGGTTGGCAACGTGTCGGAATGTGGCTACCGCTAAGGGGAATGGGTATCTCATTTAGCTTGGGTCATTTGCGCGGTCCCCTGTGTACAAGATATCTCTGGGATCTACTACCGTTGAAACTGGGCGGGAGCCGAAAGGTGTCTCCGTGGCTAGGCCCAAAGGTTTGAAGATCCATTTTTAAGGCGGTCAGAACTTGGCTAACAGAAGGAGTCGAGTTGAGAGGTTGACCGGCATGGCCAAGTTAGGAGCCAACGTCGCCTCACAGGTAGCATTCTCGAGGGCCCGATCCATCTTTGCCAGCGCAGAGCGCAAGGATGAACTCAATAGAAGTGCAGAGATCCGCAGTGCTCGAGAGGTCGCAGAACGACTTGGCTCAATGAGGGGGGTTATGGCGAAATTGGGCCAAATGGCATCCTATGTTGAGTTTGGACTTTCAGAGGGTGCCTCTGGCTCCCTTGAGTCGCTCTGGGATTCCATGCCCCCGATGAGCCGTGACCTAGTTGACGAGGTCATCTTCGAGGAGTTGGGGGCGAAACCGGAAGAACTCTTTGAAATCTGGGATCCCGAGCCGATTGCCGCCGCCTCCATTGGACAGGTTCACCGGGCAGTGACTAAGGATAAGCGCGCAGTTGCGGTCAAGGTGCAGTATCCAGGAATCCGGGAAACTGTCGGTGCGGATTTAGCGAATGTCAAGATGCTTTCGAAGATGATGGCCCTGGCTTTTCCGAATATGAATACCGATTCGATCGCCGAGGAGATTCGTAAGAGGCTTTCCGAAGAGCTTGATTATAGGTTGGAAGCACAAAATCAATCACTTTTTTACGACTACTACAAGGACCACCCCTTCATCATTATCCCGGCGGTTATCCCGGAATTATCGACCAGTCGGGTACTGGTTAGCGAACTGGCCACCGGTGTTCGCTTTCAGGAGCTAATTGAACGGGATCAAAGAGAGCGGGCTATGGCCGCCGAGACTATATTCAGGTTTGTCTTCCGTAGCCTCTATCGCTTACTCGCCTTCAACGGCGATCCTCATCCTGGCAATTACCTTTTCCAGGGGGACGGCCGTGTTGTGTTTTTGGACTTTGGACTCGTAAAGCGTTTCACGCCTGACGAAATGGATGTTTTTGAACGGATGATCAAGGCCATGGTCCTCGATCAGGATCCAAGTGCATTTCGCAAAGCGATCATCGAGGCCGGGCTTATATCTGAGACTTCGCCCATTTCTGACGATCAGATCAGGGAACATTTCGAGAGCTTCTATGCCACAGTCATGGAGGATGCCCCATTTACCATGACGAGGGAGTACTCGCAGCAGCTCATCAAACACACTTTCGACACGTCTTCCCCGGTGGCCAAATATATCGATGTCCCCGACGCATTTGTTATTATTCAGCGCATTAACCTGGGACTTTACGCCTTGATGTCGAGGCTCGGTGCTCGGCGTAACTGGAGGAGGATCGCCGAGGAGATCTGGCCCTTCATCCTTGGTGAACCATCGACTGAGCTAGGAGTGCTTGAGGCCGAGTGGCTCAGAGGCGGCCGAGGGCCAAAGGATTCTACTCCCGAGTCGAATCGGTAACTTATGGCATAATAGGCTATCCGCGTAATGCCCGCTACGATAGGCCCGGAATGTGACAGAGGCGGGCATTCACTATCCCAGCTCGCATGTGGAGATGCTCTCTAGGTTCCCTGATGGTGGCGCATACTTGGATTACCTGGACTGATTCGGTTCAAATCGACATAGCTCGCCATAGCGAGGCATGCTGTACTTCCGTTTGATACAGTTCGCCAATGGTGTCCCACCGCCAACTACCGCCAATT
>JABEUO010000032.1 GCA_013044415.1 Acidimicrobiaceae bacterium | reverse complement strand
CAAAAACTCAAAAAAGGCTACCGAAAGTTCCCCAATCCAATCGAAAGCAACAAGTACGTCATCTTCCCAAAGTCGATCATCGGGACGGATAAAGAGATGAGCCCACAGCTGGCCCTTTGGCTCGACAATTACCGCCCCCCCTCCCGAAGAACGCTTAGCAAGTTCGAAACCCTGCGAGCTAAGAACAGATCCATCGAAAAGATCCGCCTTCTGAGCGGCTCCGAGTACCACAGACCTAGAAGTTGGCCTACACAATAGTAGGACCCGTCGGTCACTGTCGTCTGGTTCATAGTCGTGACATACCTGAGCGGGAGCGTCTGCAACTAAAACCCGCCATCGCTTGGAATTCATCGAGACTAGACTAGGCCGATTGCGCACCTTGCAAGTACTGCAACCAGTCGGGTTGAGTTGACCCGATCGCTATCAACCAGGCTCGACCCTTTGGGGCGGTCGGTCTAGACCTGAGGACGAAATTGGTCTCAGAAAGCAATCGGTCCTCTTTCCTTGAATTGCAGTTTTTACACGAAGCAACCACGTTATCCCAGCTATGCGAGCCACCCCTAGACCGAGGGATGACGTGGTCGACATTCTCGGCCTGTGCTCCACAGTATTGGCACCGATGGTTATCACGCGCAAAGATGGCTCGACGAGATAGCGCGATCCGAGACGGGAACGGCACCCTCACGAAATGTGTCAACTTCACGACGGACGGCTCTGGAAAAGCGTATCTCTCCGACCTAAACACATTTTCAGTCGAGTGTAGGAGCTCCGCTTTGTCATTCAAAACCATGACCAGAGCCCTTTGTGAGGTGACTACGCAGAGAGCTTCGTAACTTGCATTAAGTACGAGAGCCCTGGACACTGGTCAGCTACCACAACTTACTGGTTCTGACGCCACCAAAGATCCACAAGTAAGGGCGACCCTAACTCGCTTTTGCAAAGCATCTCCGCCGAGTGCATGACTCAAGTATTGGTAATGCCAATCCACGACTTAAATCATAGCTAATAGGCTCGCTGGCGTCGAGCGCATAGCGCCCAAATAACCGAAGCCTCAAGCGAGGTATTCTCAGCGATATGGCCCGAATTGCCTTATTCTCTTCGATCAGTACTTCGGTTTGCAGTTATCGTATTACATTTCGAACTTGGCCTGTTAGCGTCGATGGCGCTGATCAAAAGACCAGCTAAGGAATGACACCAAAGCCCTTGCACCCGGAGCTGAGTCCGGAGAGTAGGTCTCCTTGCGAAACTTCCAATACTCTCCCAGGCTCCTCATTCGGCCCCTTGATACCGCTTGGATAAAAACTCCACACCAAAAGAGGAGTTCGAAAAGGGCCTTTAGGAAGTCAGGTACCGATAGACCCTCGGAGTAGTTAGAGACCACCTCAGCGTCCTGGCGATTCATTCCAGGGACCAGAATCGAGGCGAGGCTCCTTCGCCAATCCAAGAACCAATTCACCTAGAATATTCTTCTGAATCTGGGATGTACCAGCATAAATAGTGCCCGCTCTTGCATTTAGAAAGGTTCCTACCCAAGACCAAGAAGAGTTAGCGGCACCCGGTTGATCGGTCTGGAAAGCGCTAGCTGGCCTCCTGCCACTTGGGGTTAGGGCGACGGGTCCTAAAATATCGACCGAGAGCTCAGTTACCCTCTGGTGGTACTCGCTCCAATAAAGCTTAGAAATCGAGGCTTCGGGGCCCGGGGATTTCCCTGAAATAAAACTCGTCAGAGAGCGATAGCCGAGATAGCGCATGATCTCAACCTTTGAATAACACCATGCGAGTCGATCCCTAATAACGGGATCCGCCGCCTTGCCGTTGGATTTTGCCAAAACAAACAACCTATCCAACTCGCTGCGGAACAGAATGGATGCAACCGCCGCCGCCTCGCCCCTCTCAAAGCCAAGTAGCGTCATGGCTACCGCCCATCCACCACCGACGTCTCCAAGGACATTCGTCTTCTCTGTTCTGGCATCGCTGAAAAAGACCTCATTGAACTCGGACTCGCCAGAGATCATCTTGATCGGCCGCACTTCGACGCCTTTCTGGTCCATAGGCACCAGGAGGAACGTTATTCCTTTGTGCTTTGGCTGGGAAGGGTCGGTCCTCGTCAAGACGAAGATCCAGTTGGCCAGGTGACCGGCGGATGTCCAAATCTTCTGACCATTGACCACCCATTCATCGCCGTCTAGCTCGGCCCTGCATCCGAGATTTGCCAGGTCGGATCCGGCATTGGGCTCTGAGTACCCCTGGCACCACTTATCCTCCCCGGAGAGGATCCTCGGCAGGAAGTGCCTCTTCTGTTCGTCGGTACCCCAATGAATAATGGTGTTACCTACCATCTGGATTCCGAACGGATCGTTTGGCCCACCAGTGGGAACACCAGCCAAGGCGAACTCTTCCGCTAAGACAACCTGCTCAAGGGCGCTAAGGCCCGCTCCGCCGTACTCCTTTGGCCAGGAAAGCGCTAGCAGGTTATTTTCATAGAGGGTGTTTCTCCACTCACCTGCGAAAGCAACCGCGTCATCTTTCTGCAGTGATCCGATACCCTTCCAGTTCGCAGGGAGCTTCTCTTCCAAAAAAGCCCGTATCTTGGAACGATAATTATCTGCCTCTGGAGGATAGGTAATGTTCATGGAGTAAAAGCTATCAGTACAAAATCTCCAATGCTTGTCAACTCGTCTCTGAATACCACTCGATCGATCTAGTCGATACACTCGAGTACTTTGAAGCGACCGCCAAAACTTTTAACTCACCACCTTCGACAAATTAAGTTCCAAAACCAGGCTCAGCTGATTAAAGGCCGGCTCTCGAAAATCCGAGAGCGGCAGCGCCAAGAATCGGAGAATTTGAACCGTGACGGGTAGACCTTACCCTAATTGAGGTCGCAAAATCGATGGTATGGTTTGCCCGGGCCACCTCTTGGACTTCATCAATAAATACCTGGCCGAATCCCAGGGCTACTGACCCTGCTAGGA
The DNA here is from genome assembly GCA_013044415.1 of Acidimicrobiaceae bacterium. Lineage (GTDB taxonomy): Bacteria > Actinomycetota > Acidimicrobiia > Acidimicrobiales > Acidimicrobiaceae > JABEUN01. The sequence goes on along the minus strand of JABEUO010000032.1, from coordinate 15,191 downwards.
AAAAATCCTCTATGTCGAGTAGCGACGCGACACTAGCGATAGCCCTTCCTATCGCCACCGCGGCTTCATGCTTGATTTCATCACTCGCCTCGCTGGCCAACTTGTGGCTGAATCGCTCGATGGCGAGACCCGAAGCGTGGGCCTCTAAGCACCCCCGGCCACCACAACTACATCGGTTTCCATCAGGGTATACCTGGAGGTGACCGATGTGACCGGCGTTGCCTGACCTCCCCTGAAGGAGCCTGCCTCCCGAGTAGATTCCACCTCCAATACCGGTTGAAACCACCATCGCTACGAAATCGTCTAGTCCGACACCGTAGCCGAACCTCGCCTCTCCTATTGCCAAAGCCTTTGCGTCGTTATCTAAAAATACCTCGACACCAAGCTCAGATCTAAGGCGACTCGCCAGCGGAAAGTGTCTCCAAGCTGGAATATTTAAAGGTGACACCGTAGTCTCATCCATCGGACCGCCACAACCAACGCCGACGAAAGCACCCCTGCCCACTACGTCGATCAGTCCAATTAACGTAGAAAAGGTCTCCTCTGGGTCTTTTGTAGTTGGCGTGGCAACCTTGCGTGAAGTCAAGATCTCCCCGGATACCGAGACCAGCGCCGCCGCCATTTTGGTTCCACCAATGTCTATCGCCAGACAGTCGGTATCCTCGCCGCCACTCAATTTGGCCAACCTCGCCCTAGCCTCCGAGTTCTATAGGGAGCCCCAGAGAAGACTAGCTCTCTCTGCGGAAGCGATTTTTAAGCTTGTTTTGCAGGTCAGCAACCGAACCTTGGACTCCATTAGCCTTCATATTGCTTGAGAGATCTTGCCAGCCGGCTCGTCCCATCTTGCGAAGGTTTTCCTCGAAGTATACCGCCGAGCCGAGCATCACTAAAAATCCGAAGATTCCAAGCCAAACCGAAGTCGTAAACGTACCGACGGTAAAAATAAGGCCGAGTACGAAGATTACTCCAGCCCACTTGAGATTCCTCCCAGCATGTCGATAGACGGTTTCAGAACGAACCCTATCCGCGAAGGCAGGGTCGTGATCGTAGAATGTCTTCTCGATCTCTTGGAGAATCCGCTGCTCTTCTTCAGAAAGCGGCACAACCTCCCCCTTCTATACGACTCTGGGACAAATACCCACATCCATTAATCTACGCTCAGAAGCTATCGGCATCTACAACCCGGCCCTAAATCGAACCAAATCTAGACAAACACATCTTAGTCCAAATGAAATAAATTAGCCTGATGAATTTTCCCAACCCCGCCTACCTGCCCAGCGTTTAGTGAGGCCCATTCAGTACCCGTTCATCTTTGGGCACTTCGAAGGTGGTCAATCACCAAAGAGCAATTAGGGTTGCTCCGCCCAGGTCAATCAGAATGAAGTTCCGAAGTCTGCTATTCTGAATCGGTCACTCCGTCTGAGGGCTTAGCCTCCCCCTTGAACCATGCGGAAGCTCTCAGCATATCGAAGGTTTGAACCCCTCGCTGCTTCCTCGGCCCTGTTGGAGAGGGCTTGCCCGAGCCAGAGCTCGCCATATTCGACCTGGCTCGAATGCATCGCTACCGCCTCAATCTTTCCGCTTAGTCCAGTAGCTACATCAACTATCACGTCTGGGGTGTTAGTAGCTGACAGCAAGGCCATCTGAACAGAGTGGGACGATAATTCACCTGGAAAGTAGCCGTCCAACCTGGCCGCCGGGAAAGCGGCATCGAGGCTGGCCATTCCAACCTCGCGGTGATCCCTATGGTTGAAAAAACCAGACCCGAAGAAGATCGTCGTTGGATCTGGGCATAAAAGCACGTCTGGCCTATGATCCCTGATCTGGAATACGAGCTTCTCCCTTAGCTCTTCGTCGTTGCAAACTTCGCCGTCTGGATAGCCCAAAGTAACGAGTTCGGTTATTCCCAAATGATGCGCTGAATTCTGGGCCTCCTCGGCACGCAGTTTTATCTTTTCGGAGGTCGAAAGCGAGCCCTTGCTCTGGGCCCCTTTATCGCCTAAAGTGCAGACAACCAATCTAATAGCGGAGTTGGCCTTTGCCCAGGTCGCAATGGTTCCACCGCATGAGATCTCGGCGTCATCCGGGTGGGCGTATATGGCTAACACCCGAGGAGGGACGACTTCAAGGGCCCTCAATGGAGTCTGTGCCTAAGGTGCATGGGAAATCGCCCTAAGTGCTTGTTCTACCGATGAATCATCTAGATCCTTGTGGGTTACCAACCTTATTTTGCCCGGGGATATCGTCCCGGCCAAAATGTCATTTCCGCGCAGATAGTTAAGAAAACTCGACGGGTCTTTATGCTCGAACACGACGATATTCGTCTCGACCGCATTCGGGTCGAGCCCGCATTCGGGGTATCTATCCGCCACGGCCGATGCCAGCAGTTTGGCCCGCCGATGATCCTCAGCCAATCTATCGACCATGGTTTCAAGGGCGACGATTCCCGCTGCCGCTATTACCCCAGCCTGCCGCATCTGGCCACCAAGTATTTGCCGTTCCGTTCTGGCTCTCGCAATAAATTCTTCAGACCCAGCAAGAATCGAACCAATCGGTGCCGACAGACCCTTTGAGACGCACGACATCACCGAATCGACCAGTGACGCGTATTCACTCGGCTTGATTCCGGTAGCGATGGAAGCGTTAAACAATCTGGCCCCGTCCATGTGCAAAGGAATTGTGCCGATAGCAGCCTTCAGCTCCTCGAGATGATCAATCTTCCAAGGTCTCCCCCCCGATGGCATGTGGGTATTTTCTATACACACCAGGGAAACCTCCAGGCCAAAATGGACCTGAAGTTGTAGTTCTTCGATCAAATCGTCGGCTCGGAGTTCTCCATCGGTCTCCCGAATCAGTCCGAACTGAATGTTTGAATTCTTTGCCGCTCCGGCTCGTTCAAACTGGACCAGGTGTTGATTCTTTCCAGCAAGTACGACACCACCGGGGCTAGTCCAACTACGCAGAGCTACCTGGTTCGCCATGGTGCCAGACGGGAGATAGAGGGCCGCCTCCTTGCCGACTAACTCGGCATAAAGCTCCTCGAGCCGTCTGACCGTAGGGTCTTCTCCGTATCGATCATCACCGACTTCCGCTTCAGCCATCGCCTTTCGCATTTCGTCCGTCGGCTTGGTTACGGTATCTGAACGTAGGTCAATCAAATCCGGCGCATGAGACATAACAACGACGTTAGCACGGGCTAAATCGAAGATAATCGCTCCTAACCTTTAGGAGTGACAACTAACACACAACTCCTCGAGCTGGCGACAGAACTATCGATCAAAGCCAAAGATCTGGTAGTTGCGCACGGCTCACCTAAGGAGATCGCCGAAAAATCCTCTCGCTCCGACGTCGTCACGGAGGTGGACGAGCTAGTTGAAGGGATGATCCGCTCCGAGTTGAGGTCGATTCGACCCGAGGACTCCATACTCGGCGAAGAGCAGGCTCGTTATCAAGGAGAATCTGAGTATACCTGGGTTATCGATCCAATCGATGGAACCACAAACTTCGTCTATGACATCCCTAACTTCGCGGTATCAATCGCTGTGATCCGTGGAGATCAATGCGTCGCCGCCGTTGTCTATGACATCGGAAATGATGAACTCTACCGCGCCGAGAAGGGACGCGGGGCAACGAGAAACGGAAAGTCGATCTCCCCCACTTCTATCACTTCGGTCAGAAATGCCCTAGTTGGAACGGGGTTCTCTTATGATTCCAAGCGCAGGAAACGTCAAGCCCAAACACTTTTAGCTATGGTAGAGACCTTTCGAGATATAAGAAGGGCGGGAGCGGCTTCAATAGATATCTGCTGGGTTGCTTGTGGGCGATTAGACGCATTCTACGAACAGGGACTTTGGCCATGGGACTACAAAGCTGCCGAACTTATCGCTACTGAGGCAGGCGCCAGAGTAGGTTCACTGAACCAAGATGTCGCTCAACGTACACTTACGATCGCCTCGAACCCTTTTATATTTAACGAGTTTAGGGGTCTGATCAAGAAAAGCCTGGTAATGGATGTCGAAGCCGACTATCTAGACGACTAGTCTCCGACCATCATCCTAGCTCTCACCTGCACAACCGGGCACAAATTCACCTCACCCACCCCAACCAGGAGGAACGCTTTTGACCGTCGAAGGGCAATTTGAGTTCTGAATCTCCTAGCCGCTGCCAACCGGGCGAGCAGCCTCAATTAATTAGCCCCGCAGGAGGTGGCGCGCTTAAAATCGCCAATCAAACAAGCTGGAGCTCTTAGTTTTTCACGCCCATCAGCTTGGCAATTTACAACTGGCCGTTAGAGGCCAATTCAGCCAGCTTTTCGAGCGTTGCCTCGATAGCCCTTCCGTTCTGAGCAGGATACTTGAGCACTTCATACAGAAACTTCGAATGGACATTCCCCCACTCGAACGACTCGGTAACCCGGGTAGCTGGTCCGAATTCACTCGAGATATCTTCTAGTTCAAAACGCCAAACGTGCCTTCCAACGTGTCGCCACGCGATCACCGTCGGCTCATCGAATTCCACCACGGTATTCCAAATCCGATAGCTAATAGCGCTACGACGCATGGACATTCTGAACTTGGCGTTCAAATAGAGTTTTTCGGGGCCCTCGAGCTCAGCGAGAACTGTGCCCGATCCATCAAAAAGGTGATGACGGGAAGGGGAGGACAATAAGTCGAATATGGCCTCCCGAGCAGCCTTTATCGCAGCTGAGCGAGTGACCACATAGATAGAGTCTGTCGAGCTAGCCACTTCCAATTCGTCCTGCCTAAAGGTTCCCTTTTTGAATTCCACGCAATTATAGGTTAGGGCTCTGTGTGCCCGAAGGAGGTAATTCAAATTCCTTTAGGTTCGAAATAGGGAAATTTACCCCGAAATATCGACTGAGTTGTCAAGACTGCAACTACCCGAGGAGCCCGGCATCGAGTAACGAATGCAGACGTTGGAGTTACACTGGCGATACCGCCACCAGAAGGATTGATATCCAATCTACGTCCGAAGACCGCTTCAAAGGGTGGCTCAAGCACCAGATAGGTTACGTCTCGTACTTTTTTACCAGACTTACCGCCTCACGCTCAAAGTCGTGCCAGGCCTCAAAACCCTTATAGACAGAGGCAAAGCGAATATATCCAACTTCGTCATTTGCCTTCAACCACTCGAGTACCAGTAATCCGATCTGGTCGGTGGAGCATTCGTCTCCAACCAACCTGAGTTTGTCCTCGATTTCGCTAACCGCAGATTCAAGATCGGAATCTGAAAATGGCCTGTTCTTTAGAGAAGCCCGCATCCCCGCTACTACCTTTGAACGTTCGAAGGGTTCTCTAACTCCGGACCTCTTCACCACTAAGAATGGTGATTCCTCTATCCGCTCATAGGTGGTAAAACGCCTCTTGCATCCTTCACAGGCGCGCCTTCGCCGGATGGCATTACCCTCTTCAACCACCCTCGAGTCAACAACTCGGACATCTGAACACAAACAAAACGGACAGCGCAAAACCACTCCCGGGTCGACGATTGAAGTCCTAGGAGCGAGCCGACAGCCCTGCGACGACCCCCTAGCGTGTGACCCATTACCGATCCTATCCACTAACGATCGAATGGGACGACGATTTTCTCACCCGGTGTAATTACCGTTGTACCAAGCTCGCCCTGGAGCTGCTGAACCAGTGGTCGAGGGTCTGAGTTTGGATTGTATCTCTGCACTATCGACCAAAGGGTATCACCCGGCCTTACCGTGTAGGTGACCGAAGTGCCAGCTGAAGGAGTTCCTGCGGTTACCTTCGAATAGAGAAGGCTCCCGCCAGCGACAAAGATGAGCAGTATGAGCAGACTACGGACGAGGCGAAATAGTCTCTTAGAGGAGATCCTTCGCCCACCGCTATCAGACAAGGCACCATCGATAACCGACAACCTCGGTCGCTCGTAGTAGGAGACTTCACCGACGTACCACCCTGTCAGTAACGTCTCGGCCATTGCATCGTCACCCGAAGATTCGCTCAGTTGATCCACAAATAAGGCCATCACGTACCTCCAATATCAAACATATGTTCCTATTGAATCACACAGGTGTGACATAGACAAATATTTTCGAACATTTGTTTGTTCTACGCCCTCCCAAATGGTATATTGAACCCATTGGTTGAAAAGGAGGGTCATTTGAACCTGAAACCGAGCAAGCGGCAACAAATTTTCGAATTCCTATGCAACTTTCAGAATCAGTATGGATACCCTCCAACCGTGCGTGAAATAGCGAGCGAAGTGGGTCTGGCTTCCCCGGCATCTGTGCAAGTCCACTTGAGGTCGCTAGAGAGGGACGGTTTCATCGAGAGAGACCCCAACAAGCCAAGAGCACTTAAGCTGAATCAACCCGACAAGGGAAGTCAGCTCTCCGAATCGACGCATGGAGAATCAGAATCCGTGTCAATTCCGATACTGGGTAGAGTGGCCGCTGGCACCGGTGTTGTTGCCTTCGAAGATCGAGAAGGAGACTTAGTCCTTTCGAGGGATATGATCGGCAGTGGAGATCACTTCGCACTGAAGGTCCGAGGCGACTCGATGGTAGAAATGGGCATATTTGAAAATGACTGGGTCGTCGCTAGGGCGCAAAAAGTCGCCGAAGTTGGCGAGGTAGTCATCTGCGGCATATTCGGGGACGAGGCCACGGTCAAGATTCTCTCAAAGCTCGGCGAAGAGGTAGAACTTCTTCCCGCCAACAAGAATTATCAGCCAATCAGGGCAAATCACGAGGAAGTTTCAATATTCGGCAAGGTAGTGGCCCTCGTTAGAAGCTTCTAGTAGTCCCGCCAATCCTCATCGCCTGGTATTAAGTGGAAATGACGCCGACCCGGGCGGAATATCTGGCCCTATGGTCATCTTCTTTTTCAACATGGTGTTAGCCGCCGAGATTGGTCTCGGGCGACTCCGCTAGCTATCTTCCCCATGTAGAGATACCCTTCGAGCCTCATGACCCAAAATAGAGTGGACGTCCACCAAAAGGAGCAGTCAGGTCAAACTTGCGACGACCAGCGCACGGCGCTTGAGGTCGAGGCGCACTTAGTTCGCGAGCACCTCTGACAAAACCTCGAAGGCTCGATATATCTCATCGACCGCTACCCATTCTCCTGCACTGTGAGCCAGCTCTGGGTCTCCGGGCCCGTAGTTGGTAGCGGCGATCCCCCGGTCAAAAAATGTCGCAACGTCGGTCCATCCAAGCTTGGCACGTTTGGCGTTAACTCGTCTCGAAAGTCGATCTAATAGCTCATTGCTCAAATTCGGCAAGGCACCATCGACCGAATCGACCAGCACAAGGGAATCTCCAAGTTCTTGATCCATTAGCCCTTCGAATAGCGAGACCAGATACGCAAAGGCCGCCTCCGTCTTTCTGTCGGGGGCAAATCGGTAGTTGATAGTCAACTCAACTTGGTCTGGCACGACGTTATTTGCAATACCACCACCAATCCTCACCACGGAAAGTGCTTCACGGAAGGTACAGCCATCCAACTCCACCGACCTCTGATCTTCAGCCGCAATGCGTTGCAAAAAAGGTCCACTGCGATGGATCGCATTGATCCCCTTGTGGGGTCGAGCCGAGTGGGCCCGCTTACCAGCAATTGTCAATCTGGCTCGCATTGTCCCTTGGCAACCCGCTTCGAGGCTGACGCCGGTCGGCTCCATCAAGATCGCCGCCTCTACCGCCAGGGCATCGGGCCATTGCCTCTCTACCTGAAAGATTCCACTTTGGGATCTTTCAATCTCCTCAGCGGCATAAAACAGGTAGCGGGTAGGTGAGGTATTGGCCGGATCCAGTGCCAGGCCAATCATTACCGCCAAGCCAGCCTTCATATCTGAAGCACCCACACCGTAGATACGATCATCCTTTCGGCCTACGGAATAACCGGGAGAAGGCGGAACGGTGTCGAGATGTCCCGCCACCATATATCGAATCGGTCCGACATCCCTCCTAGTTGCGACGACGTTGTTCTCGATACGGACAACCGATAAGTGTTCGGCCCGTTGCAGAATCGACTCGACGTAGTCTGCAATCCCCGCTTCGTCGAGGGAAACCGATGGAATATTGACTAGTTCGTAACAGAGGCTCGCCAGGTCCTTCATGATCTAAAGCGCCAGTCCGTGCTCTCGCAGAAGGTCATTGAGCACGGTTTTTGAATGCCTCTCACCTTCGTTGAGCCGCTTGATCACTAAAACGCAAGGTAGCCCGAACTCTCCGCCTTTGAATCGCTTTGTACGTACCCCACTCACCGCTACGGCGTAATTGGGAACGTAGCCCCTTGAAATCTCTTCGCCAGTTTCGGTATCTATCACCGGAATTGAGGGATTGAGGATCACCCCGGCACCGACTACCGCCCCTTTCCCGACACGAGCGCCTTCGGTTACCATTGCCCGCGATCCGATGAAGGCGTCGTCCTCGATTACCACTGGGGCCGCCTGGGGCGGCTCGAGTACTCCACCGATACCAACCCCACCCGATAGGTGTACCCTCTTGCCGATCTGGGCGCAGGATCCCACGGTTGCCCAAGTATCTACCATCGTGGACTCGTCGACATAGGCACCTATATTGACGTAGCTGGGCATCAAGGTGACCCCGCGCGCCAGGAAAGAGCCGAAGCGCGCCGAGGCTCCCGGCACTACTCGAACACCTTTTTCTGCAAAATCCTTCTTAAGGGGCATACGGTCGAGAAACTCAAACGGTCCGATATTGTACTGGGTCATTTCCCTAACCCGAAAAGCCAGCATGATGGCCATCTTGAGCCACTCATGGACCACGACCTCGCCGTCGGCTTTGACTTCCGCTACCCTCAGTTCACCCCGGTCTAGCCCGGAAAGAACTTCAAATATGACCTCGCCAGCCTCCAGATCTTTGACTCCCAGACTCTCACGTCGTTGCCAAAGCCCTTCGACCGCCTCTTTTAATTCAGCCACTGCCCTCTCGTCATTCCACTCGTTTTACTAGAGAGACGCTAGTGGCCCAGCCCGCCGAGTCTTGACGCCACCAACGTGATCAGGTCCGTGGGAGCGACAACTGCTACCCTAACGTACTCGGGTGAAGCGTCTCCGTAGAACTCCCCGGGTGAGACTATCACCCCGGCCCTTTCGGCTAGATAACGGGCGACTTCGAAGCCATCTTTAAATCCAAGGTCACCCCCCTCAAACCAGAGGTAAAAACCGCCGTTTGGCAGTTGAACCTTAAATCCAGCCTCCGAGAGGGCGCCGTGGAGAATCTCCAGCCTTTCGAAGTAGCGTCGCCTCTGCACTTCAACGTGGGAGTTCTCAGAAAGTGCCTCCGCCGCTACTAGCTGCACCGGACCGGGCACCATAAATCCGGCGTGCTTTCGCACTTCGGAGATGAAGCGCACTATCTCAGGATCACCGGCGTAAAATCCGACCCTAAGCCCGGCCATATTAGACCTTTTGGAGAGTGAGTGGAGTGCCAAAACGCCTTGTGAAGCGTGCTGCAATACTGAAGTTGCACTCCCTGACCAGACAAACTCTACGTAACATTCGTCCGAAACGAGGACTGCTCCATTCTCCCTCGCCCACACTACCGCCGGTTCCATATCGGCCGTGGATCCCATCGGATTTGATGGATAGTTGATCCAGAGCAGCAGTGCCCCCTCCTTAGCCCAATTGGGCACCTGATCAAAGAGGAGCTCCCCGGTTTTTGTCATCGGCACCGGGAAGTGCCTAAGGCCCGACAGGATAGCTCCCATCTTGTAGGTGGGATAGGAGACCTCCGGATAGAGGACAACATCTCGCTCGGGATTTAAAAGATGCAAAAACCCAGGCAGTGAAGCGACAAACTCCTTGGTTCCTACCGTCGCTGCGATATGTTTTGGATCAATGGAGACGTCAAACATCTCGCCAATCCACCAGGCCGCACTCTTTCGAAGCGCAAGGGATCCGATCGAAGCGGGGTAACCCCGCTCAGCCCCCGATGTCGCAAGGAGATGGGGGACGAAGCTCGGTGGAGGATCCACTGGGGTCCCAACCGATAGGTCGACATATTCGCCGAAGTTTGCTTCGGCTATACCTTTGATCTCTTCGAGGCGATCGTATGGATACGGCGGAAGGTCAAAGGTCGATTTAGCTGGACTATTCAGTGGATTCATCCCTTACAATTCTACAGACCGGGGAAACTCCACCCACTAATGGGGCATCTACGCTAGCTATTGCGTAGATCTCAGTTCTATCTCGCCCCCGAGCAACTCGAGAATTGCACCCCGGGAACTCTTGTCCAACCTAACTAGCAGCTTTACACCATCCTTGGTCTCCCTCAAGGAGACGACTTCTCCCTCTCGGTGTAGGGCAGCAATCAAATCACCCCGATCGTATGGAACGACCAGTTCGAAAACCTTGGCCCTACGCCTTAGCGCTAGGGAGATCTCCTCGACGAGCCGAGGAATTCCCTCACCGCAGAATGCAGATATTCCAACCGAGTGTTCGCCGAAACCCTTCGCCCGGATTTCAGGTTCTAAAAGGTCAATTTTGTTATACACCATTATCTCGGGTACTCCGGAAGCCCCAATCTCACTTAGAACACTGCGCACAGCGCTCACCTGCTCGTCCCGGGACTCTGAAGATGCATCGACCACGTGGATCAAGAGGTCAGACTCACTGACCACCTCAAGGGTCGACTTAAACGAAACAACCAGTTGGTGAGGAAGTTTCCGAATGAACCCGACGGTATCAGAGAGCAGGAGCGCCTCTCCCCCTGGTAGTTCGAGCCTCTTGGTCCTTGGGTCCAATGTCGCAAATAGACGATCCTCGACGAGGACGTTTGCGCTAGTCAAAGCGTTTAGCAGGGTCGATTTTCCGGCATTGGTATAACCGACGATGGAAACCGACGCTATTCTCGACCTCTGTCTCGACTTGCGCTGGACCTTCTGGTTCTTCGCAAGTTCGTTTAGCTCCCGCCGAAGGTGAGAGATCCGGTCCTGGAGCCTTCGCCTATCCTCTTCCAGCTTGGTCTCACCTGGGCCCCTGGTCCCGATCCGCCCAACCTGCTGAGAAAGGCTTTGGCCCTTCCCCCTCAGCCTCGGAAGTCTGTAATTCAATAAGGCAAGTTCCACCTGGGCCTTGCCCTCGGCGCTATGGGCATTCTGGGCGAATATATCGAGAATCACCGCAGTTCGATCTATCGCTGTGCGACCAAATATCTTCTCTAGGTTGCGCTGTTGGGCGGGCGAGAGCTCCTCATCGAAAACCACCGTATCCACGTCGAGCAGTTCTGCGAGCTTCGCTACCTCGTCGGCCTTCCCAGAGCCTATGAAGGTGGCGGGGTCTGGTCTATCCCGCCGCTGTGTGACACGTCCGACTACTTCGGCCCCTGCGGTATCAACCAACAGGGCTAGCTCATCGAGTTCATCTTCGACCGACTCGAGCGACCTTGAGTCGACCGCAACGCCCACAAGGAGAATCTTCTCACGAAATGACCTGTCAATTAAGGTCAAGCTCGATCACCGACCGACACTGAAACATTCACCGACGAGATGGTGCATACTACCCTCGATGGACCTCCCAGTATCAATCGCCCATCGACCGCCTCGGTTTGCAGTGCTCCACCGGGGTTGATGATGGTGGCCCTATCGTTGGTCAATCCCAAGTGGCGCGCAGCGAGGAAGGAGGCACAGCTCCCGGTCCCACAAGCAAGTGTGGGCCCCACACCCCTCTCGTATACCGACATCCGAAAGACATATTCCCCCAAATCCGTCGCCGACAACCATTCGACATTGATCCCACCGGGTAGGACGCCCTGCAGTTCACTTCCCTTCTCGGCCACCTCATCTGGAGCCGGATGATCGGACTCATCACAAATAATCACCAGGTGCGGGTTACCCATGTCTACCCTGATCCCAATGCCATCTTCGATGACACCCCCAAGGGGTCCCATATCCACAGATGCATAAATCTCCATTGGGTCAACGACGCCCTTTACGTCAACTCTTTTGATCCCGGCATCAGTAGTTATCGAAAAGGTCTTTTCAGATACTCCCTTAGGCCGAAAATAGCCGTCAAAGATCGCGTGTGCTAGGCACCTGATGCCATTACCGGACATCTCGGCCCTCGACCCGTCCGCATTAAAGAGCACCATCCGAGGGGTCTCCGGAGAGTCCTCATCGACCGTCCCCACGATCAGCCCATCGGCTCCAATCCCACGTCTTCGATCGCAAAGTTGCTTAGCGATATCCGAGGAGTACCCCTCGACAAACGGCGATACTAACTGAATGAGAAAGTCGTTGCCGTGGCCGTGTCTCTTTGAAAAGTCCAAATAGCAACCCCTCTAACGTATGTGCCGACGCGTCTAAGCGCTATAGAAGATCCTAGCTACCAATTGGTCCCGTCCTCAATCTTTGGCGTTACCGAGCATTGCCGAGAATCGACGAGATCACCTCGACGGCTTCATCTTGGCTCTGGGACCAAATTATCCTTGGATCTCGATCGAACCAGGCCAACTGTCGCTTGGCAAACCTCCACGTACGGTGGATGATCTTTTCGATCGCCTCATCCAAGGTGATCAGCCCTGAGAGGTGATCGAATAACTCCTTATACCCAAGGGCTTGTAGGGCAGTTTTGGACATCGACTCCCTGTGTTGAAATAGTCCCTGGGCCTCAGGGAGCCAGCCAGCCTCCATCTGTTCGCTTATCCGTTCGCTAATCCGTCTCCTAATTACCTCGCGCGGCGGCTTGATGCCGACAATGCACCTATCGATCGATGACACTTCCGCTACCCCTGGGCCAAAGGATGAAAAGGGCCTCCCCGTTGCAAGCATCACCTCGAGGGATCGAACTATCCGTCTGGAATTATTCTCGTCAATCTTCTCGGCCGAAGCAGGGTCGAGCTGGCTTAGCAGGCGATAGAGGCGCATTGCGGCCTGTTCATCGGTCAACCTCTGCTCTAGCCAAGTCCTCATACCCTCAGAGCGTCCAGGCGGGGTAAGGTCGTCCAGTACCGCCTTGAGGTAGAGCGCCGTCCCTCCGACTAAAAGTGGCCTCCTACCCTTGGCTTTTAGCTCCGAATCCAACTCTTTGCAGAGGCCTAGGAAGTCCCAGAGGGAGAACTCCTCCGATACCGATGCAACATTGAGGAGCCTGTAGCTAACTCCGGCGATCTCGGCGGCGCTCGGTTTCGCCGTACCGACGTTCATCTCGCGATACACCGTCATCGAATCGACCGAAACTATGTCGATTCCCTCGTACATCCTCGCCACTTCTATAGCGGCGGCTGTCTTTCCCGAAGCCGTAGGCCCAACCAAAGTAACCGAATCCGCAAAGAGAACCAACTTCGGCCTTTCAGAAGAATTCGCCGCTAATCCTAAATGGACTACTCAATATGGACTACTCGATGGAGATCAGAGAGAACAGTCCGCAATAAAAAGACCCAACCACGCCACCAGGTGGCTATTCGAGCGCAAGGGTGTGCAAGACTAGGAAGAGGTGAGCAAAATTCTGGGACGCTCCGCCTTGGGCAGGTAGTTGACCGCCAGCACCTCGCCCCTAACGAAGTGGGGCGCACCGTAGTCTATGCGCACGTCGAGGTAAGCACCGGGAACAAAGAAGAATCCAGATCCCTCAAGTGACCTAGGAGCAGAAAAATGAACTAGCCGATTCTGCCTCGTCCTTCCGCTCCAGACGTCTTCGCTACGTTTTGAGGGACCTTCTACCATCACCTCTTCTATCCGTCCAACTCGGGCGAGATTCTTAGCATAAGCCGACCGGTCCACTACCACTTTTAGCTTCTCGAAACGTTGAGCAATTAGCTCTGGATCGACCGCCAGATCCCCCATCGCCTCAGCTTCGGTTCCTGGACGGGGTGAGAATATAAAGGTGAAGGCTCCGTCATATTCAGCCTCGGACGCAACCTCAAGAGTCGCCTCAAAGTCAGTCTCTGTCTCCCCGGGAAAGCCGACGATGATGTCCGTAGTCACCGCTAAATCGGAGATCGATTCCCTAGCAGCTTTCAGCTGTGTGAGGTAGCGCTTTGAATCGTATCCTCGATGCATCCTAGCCAAAACGGTATCGCTGCCGCTTTGCAATGGAAGGTGGAGGTGTTCGCAGACCGAGGGCACCTCTGCCATAGCCGCTATCGTCTCGGGCCGAATATCTTTAGGGTGCGGGGACGTGAAACGGACACGCCTTATACCGGGAACGGACCCGACCGCCCGGAGCAGGTCTGCGAAAAGCGGCGCGAGTCTCCTGGGGCCTTCTCTCCACGCCTCGCCTGCGTAGTACTCGATGTCACCAGCGAGTCTTCCATGGCGAATTCCCAGAGTTAGGTCTCGTCCGTAGGAGTTCACGTTCTGTCCAAGCAGGGTCACTTCCGTAACCCCCGAACGAGCGAGCGCCCTGACCTCTTTGACGATCTCACCAAAGGGCCTCGATGATTCCGCCCCCCTAACCGCCGGCACGATGCAAAATGCGCAGTTATTATTACACCCGGTCTGGATATTCACCCAGGCAGAATAGAGCGAATCCCGCTCTGCCACCAATGCATTATCAAAGCCCTCTTCGGGCTTAGGACCGTCCCAGATCTCAACCAAAGTGGACCCGGATCGTAGGTCGGAGAGGAGACTACCCACCCGGGTGGAATTGAATGTACCGACCACCATGTCTACATAAGGGGCCTTTTGGGCCACTAGGTCCTTATCTTTTTGGGCCAGGCAGCCGGCAACTACGATCTTTAGGCCGGGCCTCGATTCCTTGACCGACTTTAGATGCCCCAAGTTTCCATAGAGCTTGTTGTCGGCGTTCTCTCTGACACAGCAGGTGTTTAGCACTACTACATCGGCGTCTTCGATACCCGAAGCCTTCGATAGACCCTGGCTAACGAGCGATCCCGCAATCCTCTCGGAATCGTGCTCATTCATCTGACAGCCAAAGGTACGGATAAAAAACTTGCCACTCACAATGGACTAGCCTAGGAGCCAACTACCCGTACCTTTAGCACTTAAAATCTGTATCGAAGTGCCTCGTCGAGCTAAACGACCAAAAGATCACGTCATCTGGTCTAAAAGTTACTCAAAGACCTCGAGGACGCTCCCGGCCACCGTAGTCGGTGATACTCCGGTATTTGAGACCTTAGCCATGACCTTCTCGGTCAACTCAGCCATGATTACCGGGTTGTTGGCGAAAAAGCTCTTAGCGTTCTCTCGTCCTTGGCCCAGCTGTTCTCCCTCGTAGGT
>JABEUO010000164.1 GCA_013044415.1 Acidimicrobiaceae bacterium | reverse complement strand
CTGGATCCCCTGTCGGGTCGCCGGACGTGAAGGGACACCGCGCGCAATGCCGAAGAAGGCCGGGTTGAGCGAACATGCGGAGAGCCACCCCTTGACATGACCGGGGCACGGGCCGTCAGTCCGACACAGAAATCCCCTTCCATGAGGGAGGGAGGATGTCAATGGTTAGCACAGGACAAAGAGGCAGGTCTGGCATACCTCTTCGAGGTCCGTTATTTCGCTAGGAGCTAGTCCGCGTGACCATTAGAAGTGCCGCGATAGTGGTTTCAGCAGGTATAGGTATCAGGTTTGGTGGACTCAAACAGTTGGCGGTTATTGGTGACCGTAGAGTGGTTGACGTGTCCATTTCCATCGCCCGCAAGTGTGTCGATTATGTCGTTTGTGTCAAAGTCCCAGACGTCGATTTTGGTGAACTTGAGGCCGATCTTGTCGTGGAAGGCGGGGCAACGCGGACTGAATCGGTGAGGGCGGGACTTGCGAAACTTCCAAATGATATCAAGTGGGTGCTAGTGCACGATGCTGCAAGGCCGTTAGCTTCAGCAGGTCTTTATGAGCGTGTTCTTGGCCGTCTGGAGGACGGTGCTCCCGCGGTTGTGCCAGTTCTTGGAATAGCTGATACGGTTAAAGAGGTGGTGGGCAACAAAGTAGTCTCGACCCTCGATAGATCAAGGTTATTCAGAGTGCAGACTCCCCAAGGATTCCAGCGCTCCATACTTGAACTTGCCTACCAATCCCACACTGATGCGACTGATGATTCTCAAATGGTTGAACAGATTGGTGTGGCCGTGGAAGCAATTTTGGGAGATGAGAGCAACTTTAAGATCACTACCTCGGCTGACCTTGAGCGTGCAAGAAATATGGTGCGGGATCGTGGAATTTTCTAATCCTCCACGTCTGAGAATCGGAAGCGGATTTGACATCCATCCGGTTTCGTCGGACCACTCCAGACCGTTGGTGTTAGGCGGCGTGGAAATCTCTTCAGGTTTTGGATTACTGGGTCATTCCGATGCCGACGTGGTGTGCCATTCGCTTGCTGATGCAGTTCTCGGTGCCGTCGGTCTGGGTGGTATCGGCGACCACTTTCCTGACGACGATGCAACGCTTGAGGGTGCTAACAGCCTGGTGCTACTTTCAGACTGTATCCAGATGGTCTCAGGGATGGGATGGCAGCTCATAAATGCCGATGTAACTATTATTGCGCAAGAGCCGCGGCTGTCAAGTTTTCTAAAAGAGATATCAGCCTCGGTCTCCACCACCGTTGCAGCCCCGGTCTCCGTAAAAGCCAAGAGTCCCGAACATATAGGCCCGCTGGGGGACAATCTTGGCATGGTTGCAATGGCGAGCGCCCTATTGTGGCAGCCCTAGAGAAAGATTTGTAATGGCAAAAGCGCGAAGGGTGTCATCAAATGTCCGAAGACCTGTTCCAGTACGAAACACCACCGCATACCGGCGGGTTTCAGGTGTGTCTGCGACTGTTGACAACAGAACCTACATTACAAGGGACAGAAGCCTTGGTGGAGAACAAATTGAGGGACGACAAGCGGTACGGGAACTTCTAAGAGCCAGGAGCCGCAGGGTAAAAGAGATATGGCTGTCGGATTCGGTGGAACGTGTCGGGATCGTCGAGGAAATACTTGACTTGGCTTTAGACCAGAGAGTACCGGTCGCTACGGTTTCACGGACCAAATTAGATAATAAGGCTGGATCCGAGGGATCCCAAGGGATAATCGCTTTTGCGGAAAAGCTTCGTGAGGTGTTTATCAGTGACCTGGTTAAGCCACGAAATGGAGTGAGTCCGTTCCTGATTGTTCTGGATGGTGTCACTGATCCGTATAACCTGGGTGCGATTCTTCGAAGCGCTGAATGTGCCGGAGTGACTGGGGTGATTTTGCCAGAGCACCGGTCCGTACACGTTACTCCTGCCGCTTCCAAATCTGCTGCCGGAGCGATTGAGTACCTGAGATTCGCTTTGGTTCCTGGTATCCCAAATGCGCTTGGGGAGCTTTCAAAGGCAGGTGTATGGTCTGTAGGACTTGACAGTGACGGTTCGCAAAGAATCTACGATGTCACACTTTATAACGAGCCGGTAGCCCTGGTTTTTGGCGCTGAAGGTAAGGGCCTTTCTCCGTTGACGAGACAGCGCTGCGACATAGTTGCCTCGATCCCGCAGTTCGGACATATCCCGTCGCTGAATGTTTCCAATGCTGCGGCGCTGGTTCTGTTCGAGGCAGCCAGGCACAGATCGAATAATTAATCACCCAGAGCAAATGGAGCCGGTGGTCGGACTCGAACCGACGACCTGACGATTACAAATCGCCTGCGCTACCAGCTGCGCCACACCGGCCAAGCCAACGAGTTTACAGGTGGAAGCAGAAAAGACTGGCACCTGGGAGTAACTGGCTGGAGAAACCGTAATAATCCATTCTTAAACATAAATAGTTTATGTTCCTGAGCCGGAGTCAGGCTTACTTTAGTCAGATTGGTGAAAGTGGCCCAAGGATGGGTAGCTACATATTGAGAAGTAGCCAAATTCACCAGATTTCTGTAATTACAACTTGGTAATCTAGCTATAGTGTAGATAAAGTTTGGCAATTCTTGTCTGATTGCGCACCACAAACGGGAGGAGTTCAACTTGCCGGCGGGTAAAGGTCATACTCGGCGATCTAGTGGTTCTGGTTCGGCGCAGAATCGACGGCAGCAGTATTCCTCCAGAGCTGCCACCTCAAGAAGTACGGGACAAATATCGAGAACTGGACCAAGTTCAGCGGACCGTATCCGTGCTCAAAGAGAGAACGAGGTGGTCTACAAGAAGTCCAAGCGATCAGGTAAAGCTGCCGGCAAGGGAGCAATTCTCATTCTCGCCATCTCACTCGTTGCCATCAAGGCGTTTTCATCACTTCCATCAACGGTGAAGACCTCTGCGGACAAAGGTCTGGGCATCACCAAAGCGACCGCTTCTACCAGTACCACGTTTGCAATGTCGATCACATCGGCACCTTCGTCATCGGGTTCGGGGATTACCGGAGGGTCTGTCAGTCCAGACCAGGTAGTTCTTCCCCAGGTTTCACCGTCGGGATCCCCGACCAGGTCAAGTTCGACACCTAGGTCCTCCTCGACCACTACCACCTCGGTTCAATCAACAAAATCCGGGACTACCTCCTCGAACTCGCTGATCACAGTGAGGGTATTCAACGGCACCACGGTTGCAGGCGCGGCGGGCAAGTTGACGAATCAACTGGCCCAGTTCGGCTATGACGTGGTCGCCCCGTCAAATGCTTCGACTCAAAACATAACCATTACCGACATTTACTATTCACCGGGGTACCAAACCCAGGCAGACAAGATGGCTACCGCGATTGGCTTGGGAGCGTCTTCCGTAAAGGCCTTGTCATTTTCGGCGCCTAT
>JABEUO010000163.1 GCA_013044415.1 Acidimicrobiaceae bacterium | reverse complement strand
GGCTAAGATGCCGGCGAGGGCTTGTGCCTCCCAAGGAGAGCAACGTACGATCTCTTACGTAATTAAAGCCGCCATGTGTCGACTTCTTGAAGAGGTGGCAAAGGAGACACCGATAGTCCTATTGGACGATATCTTGTCGGAATTAGACGCAAATAGGTCCAAGAGCCTTCTTGAGCTAATACCGGAGGGGCAGATTCTCCTTAGCGCTACCTCCCTTCCGAATGGGGTAGATAGCGTGGCGAAGGTGGTTTGTGTAAATGGTGGACGCCTGGAAGGCTGAATTAGATGGGTGAATTGAAGCCGATTCAAATCGCACTTCAAAGGATCGAGTCATGGTTGGAAATCAGACCCTCTTCAGAGTATGAAAGTATCTCTGAAGTGCTCAAAGATATCGTTGGCTCCCAGTTCACCTCTAGTTTTGCCATCGAAAAAGTGACCGATGAATCGGTCGAAGTATCGGTCTTTAGCGTGCAAACACTCACCCTTTTTAGAATGAAGCGATCCCAGATCGAAAACCGCCTCGCACAAGAGGGAACTCCACTGAAGCTAAAGCTTCGACTGAAAGCTAATAACGCAGTTCAGGGCTAATTTTTGTTGATCATAACAGAGACGAAAATATGGGAATTCCGACTAGGCTTAAGGCGTAAATCGTAATGGCAAGAGGTCGTCCATTAGGACTCTTTCGGGATTTTGCCGCCCCTTGATCTGGTGAGGTCTTCTTTATGGCTATGAGTGCCAACGATCCGCGTTCGCGCGGTGAATCTGGGTTGTCAAACTATACCGCTGAGGATATAACGGTACTCCACGGTTTGGAGCCGGTTAGGAAGCGGCCCGGGATGTATATCGGGTCGACTGGCCCCTCTGGACTCCACCACCTCATCTGGGAAGTAGTTGACAACTCAGTCGATGAGGCGATGGCCGGAGAGTGCAACGAGATCTTGGTGACCCTCTTGAAAGACGGAGGATGCCGGGTAGTCGACAACGGAAGGGGAATACCCGTTGACCCACACCCAAGCGACCCAACCAAGTCGGCTGCGGAGATAGTAATGACCGTCCTACACGCCGGGGGCAAATTCGGATCGGGCGGGTATCAGGTTTCGGGCGGCCTCCATGGTGTCGGGGTCAGCGTAGTCAATGCACTCTCTTCTAGGCTCGACCTCGAGATCGACCGGGGTTCAAGGCGCTACAAGATGAGCTTTTCAAATGGCGGGGAGCCGGTCGGGTCGCTTTTGGACGTCGGACCGTCCCCTAGGGGTAGACGGGGCACCGCCATTTCATTCTGGCCGGATCCTACGGTATTTGAAGAGATTGAGTTTCAGGCGGCAAAGGTTCTCGAGAGATTAGAGATAATCGCCTATTTGAACAAGGGCCTCCGAATCGTCTTCGAAGATCAAAGAGACGCAGCGCCAGAGAAGGTTGAATTCAAGTTTGACGGTGGAATCGTCGACTTCGTGAAATTCCTAAACGCCCCAAAGGAGGCCCTTTTCAAAAAGGTCGGATACTTCGAAGTCAAAGAGACCTTGGCGGGTGAGTCTCAAGAGGTCGAAGTAGCTTTCCAATGGAATACCGCCTACAACGAGGGCCTACATAGCTACGCCAACGGAATCTCGACCCAAGAGGGTGGTATGCACGCCGAGGGCTTCAAAAAGGCACTCACCAATGTAATCAATCGCTACGGTCGGGCAAAGAATCTAATCAAAGAGAAGGATGACAACCTAAGTGGTGAGGATGTCCGTGAGGGCATGACTGCTATCGTCGCAGTGAAGCTGACCAACCCCCAGTTTGAGGGCCAGACCAAGACCAAGTTGGGTAATCCTTCGATCAGATCGCTCGTTGAGAGGGCTACCAATGAGAAGCTCTCCGAGTGGCTTGAGGAGAACCCCAAGGAGGCCACACAGATCGTCCAAAAGGCGATCCTCGCTTCACAGGCTCGCCTCGCAGCTCGAAAGGCTCGAGACCTCACTAGACGTAAGTCGGCACTCGAGGGTGCTGGCCTTCCCGGAAAACTCGTGGACTGTTCTTCTAGAAATGCCGCTGAGTCAGAGATCTTCATCGTCGAGGGAAACAGTGCGGGCGGCTCGGCGAAGGAGGCGAGGGATCCAAGGACCCAAGCGATACTTCCAATCAGGGGAAAGATTCTAAATGTAGAGCGATCCAGAGTGGACAAGATGCTCGGGAATCTGGAGATTCAAGCGCTGGTTAGTGCTATCGGTGCTGGGATCGGAGACGAATTCGACCTCTCCAAGATTAGATATCATAAGGTGATCATCCTCGCAGACGCAGACGTCGATGGATCACACATCAGGACCCTCCTGTTGACCTTCTTCTTTAGACAGATGATGCCGATGGTCGAAGCCGGGAACATTTACGTTGCGCAACCGCCTTTGTACTCGACAGTTACCGGTAAGGATAAGACCTATCTAAAAGACGACGCAGCAAAGCGGAGATTCCTAGAGGAGCACCCGAATCACTCCAAGGAGTTCCAGCGCTTGAAGGGTCTTGGAGAAATGGACTTCGATGAACTCCGTGACACCACGATGGACAGGCAGAAGCGTTCCTTGCTACAAGTCAGCGTGGAGCAGGCAGACCTTGCCGACAAGATCTGCTCGGTATTGATGGGTGAGGATGTCGAACAGCGAAAGCGCTTCATTCAAACCCATGCAAAAGACGTCAGATTCCTCGACGTCTAATAGGCCAGGGTCTAATAGGCCAGAATTTCGACAGACGACAGCGGTTATTCAAGATTAGGTAGTTGAGGAAGGTAGAAGTTGGCTCCAGATGCCCCAATAACCCTCTTTCCAGAGGACGTTGAACCCATAGAGATCCAAGACGAAATGGAACGCTCGTTTATCGAATATTCGATGTCGGTCATAATCTCGAGGGCCCTACCCGACGCCAGGGATGGACTGAAGCCGGTTCATAGAAGGATCCTCTACTCTATGTTCGCCGAAGGTCTAAGACCTGAGCGACCCTACGTCAAGTGCTCCAAAGTTGTCGGGGATGTGATGGGTAAGTTTCACCCCCACGGCGATGCTGCGATCTACGACGCCCTAGCCCGAATGGTGCAGGACTTCAGCTTACGGCACCCACTAATCGACGGACATGGAAATTTTGGCTCACCTGATCCCTCTCTGGGGCCAGCAGCGGCCCGCTATACAGAGTGCAAACTCGCGTCTATTTCCATGGAGCTCATGGCTGGGATAGACGAAAACACCGTCGATTTTGAGCCCAACTACGACGGAACCGAGAATCAACCGACCGTTCTTCCTTCGAGGTTTCCAAATCTCTTAGTCAACGGTTCCCAAGGAATCGCCGTGGGGATGGCTACCAACATTCCTCCGCACAACCTCAAAGAGGTGATCGACGCCACTGTTTATCTCATCGACAACCCCGATGCTACCCCGGAGAAGTTGATGGATTTCGTGAAGGGTCCAGATTTCCCTACCGGGGCCCAGATCCTCGGCAGGAGTGGGATAAGAGACGCTTACCTAACCGGAAGGGGATCTGTAAAGCTCAGGGCTGTCGCCGAGATCGAAGAGGTCAAGGGCAACTCCCGGATAGTGATTAGCGAACTTCCTTACCAGACGTCGGTAGAGCAGATATCAAAGAAGATCGACGAGTTGGTAAAGGACAAGATCGTCGATGGCATTAGGGACGTGCAAGATGACTCGGCGGGCCGCAAAGTTCGGCTCGTTGTAGAGTTGAAAAGGGACGCTAACGCACTAGTTGTCTTGAATAACCTCTATAAGCACACCCCACTACAGACGAGCTTCGGGGTAAACACACTGGCGTTAGTCGATGGGGTCCCAAGGGTGCTAAACCTCGCCCAGGCGCTGACGGCTTATGTTGATCACCAAGTCGAAGTAGTCACGAGGCGCTCTGAGTACCGCCTCAAAAAGGCTAAGGATCGCGCCCATATCGTCGAGGGATTGCTCAGCTGTATCGACAGGCTGGACGCTGTTATCCACCTCATCCGATCCTCAGACGACCGTTCTGCGGCGAGGACTGGATTGATGTCGGCACCATTTTCCTTCTCGGAGATCCAGGCCAACCATATCTTAGACATGACACTAGGAAGACTCACTAGGCTGGGCCGCTCCGAATTGGAGGCGGAATTCGAGCAACTCCAAAGGACTATTTCTGAACTCGAAGAGATCCTCGGAGATCCGCTAAAACTTAGGGCTGTGCTAAAAGATGAGCTTGGGGCGATCAAGGAGAAGTTCTCTGAGGCCCGCAGGACACAAATCGTCGCCGACCCTGGCGCCTTCGAGCAGGAAGACCTGATTGAAGATGAGCCGGTGGTAGTAATGCTCACCAGATCTGGCTACATCAAGTCGGTGTCGGATAATAGCTTCAAGACCCAGGGCCGTGGTGGTCGCGGAGTAATGGGGGCCAAGGTCAAAGAGGAGGACCTTGTAACTCACGTCATCCAGACGACTACCCACGCATACCTCCTCGTCTTCACCTCTAAAGGGAAGGTCTATCGGATCAGGGCGCACGAGATACCGATGTTCGAAAGAAGCGCACGAGGGACGGCGATCGTTAATCTTTTGGCGCTCGAATCCGAAGAGTCGGTAGCGGCGATTCTCGATACCCGTAGCTTCCCAGAGGATAGCGATCTGGTCTTTGTGACATCGTCTGGACTGGTTAAAAGGACCGCTTTTGGGGAGTATGACAAGTCTCGAAAAGAGGGTCTAATTGCCATCGGCCTCCGGGAAAACGACGAATTGGTCAAGGTAATCATTGCAAAGTCGGGGGACGAACTTGCCATGTTCTCCAAGGGTGGTATGGGGATACGTTTCAGTATCGATGACGTCCGCGCCACCGGGAGAAACTCCATGGGAGTGCGAGGAATGCGCCTCAAGTCAGCCGACGTCGTTGTTTCCGCAGAGGTGGTTGGCGTTGGAGACAATGTACTTTTCGTTACTTCTAAAGGCTTTGGCAAGAGGACAAAAGTTTCTGCGTTTCCTCAGCAAGGCAGGGGTGGTGCCGGGGTTAGGGCCATACGTACCACCGAGCAGAGGGGGACTCTGGTAGCGGCACTAGTCGTCAGAGAGGAAGAGGAAATACTCGTCGTCACTTCGCAGGCCGTGACGATTCGCCTCAGTGCCGGGGAGATTTCAATCCAGGGAAGGGATGCCACGGGGGTCAAGACGATCAACTTGGGCCCAGATCAAGAGGTATCCGCAGTAGCTCTGACGCCAGCACATAACGACGACGGAGCCTAAAAGGAGTATTCTGTTTGAGATGTCTAAGCCAACGCTTATGGTTTGTGGGGTCTAATTGTCTATCAGCAGATTAAAGGCAACTAAAACATGCCAAGTGGCGACGGCCATTTTGGTGTTTCAGACAACCGGCGGAGACCACTAGGTGATGGTAGGCGAAAAGAAGAAAGGCACGGCTTCCCGTCCAAAGGCTGCGTCCAAAGGGGGCGGTTTCCAGAGGATCAATGTCGTCGGCCTAAGCGCGGTTTCAGTATTTAAAGTATTTTTGATCTTTTACTCGCTGATGGCAGCTGTTTTAGTAATTGCAGGAATAGTCCTCTGGAACTTGGCCGCAGCCGCCGGATTGACCCATAAGCTTAATCACTTGATCGAGTCGCTAACTGGGTCGACCAACTACGCGATACACGGTATTCAGGTGTTAGTAATTGGCGTCGGATTCTTGGTGGTGTTAGTGGCAGTGTCTTCCGTGGTCACCGCAATAGCGGCCAGAATCTTCAATTTTGTTGCTGAACTTGTTGGTGGAATTGGCCTAAATATACGTTCCGGGGCATCAAAAGCGACTTCGAGCGGCTAGTCTCACTTATCCGCAGGGGGCTATAGCTCAGTCGGTTAGAGCGCAGCACTGATAATGCTGAGGTCGCTGGTTCGATTCCAGCTAGCCCCACTCACACACTTACCAGGGGATGTAGCTCAGCTGGTAGAGCACCTGCTTTGCACGCAGGGGGTCAGGGGTTCGAGTCCCCTCATCTCCACTCGTTGTCTATATCACAGCATTCTGCTTGGCAGGTTTGCCACCACTATTTCTGCTCGCGCTTATAGCTGGAAATGCCAGGCCTAGGAACGAGCATCGCGACTATCGGTTACTATCGCATGCTCCTAATGGAGGCTCTCTGCTTGGCAAATCCTAACAACCCTTGAGTTGTACACCCTATATGTTATATGCTATCCTCATGTGGGAAGTGAATCTCGAACTCGTGGAGTCCTGGCTCGATGACCTCGATCAAAACTCTTACGAACAAGTTGTTGCTGCTCTGGAGCTGCTCTGTGACCGAGGCCCACAGCTTGGACGTCCGCTGGTCGATACCGTGAAGGCATCACGTCACAAGAACATGAAGGAGTTGCGTCCAGGCTCTAAAGGTCACTCCGAGTTGAGGATTCTCTTCGCCTTCGATT
>JABEUO010000162.1 GCA_013044415.1 Acidimicrobiaceae bacterium | reverse complement strand
TGCTAGCAGCATTTCCCTAGTTATCTCAGGTCCAACAACTATGTCGAGTGCTATTTTTGGCACGTTCAAAAAGCTCGGCCTTACCATGATGTTTGAGAGTGTCTTGGTGAATTCGCCGTTGGAAACAGGGTCGAGTGAAGTCAGATTTACCGGTCCGGTTATTTGGCTTTGGAGGGCGAAAATAATAGCGTTCACCTCGTCTTCAATATGTATCCAGCTTAAGTACTGCTTGCCAGAACCTAATCTTCCCCCGAGGCCTATTGAAAATAGTGGTAGTTGTTTTTTCAAGATTCCGCCGCTATTAGATAGGACAATTCCAGTCCTTAACTGAACTACCCTTATGCCAAATGAAGTGGCTTTTTCGGCTGCGGCTTCATTGCGTATGCAAACCTCGGCCAGGAAGCCCTCTCCGCTCTCATGATCTTCGTCGACGACCTCGTCACCGGTGTCTCCGTAGTAGCCGATAGCAGAACCGTTCACAAAGCAACTTGGGGGAGTTTCCATCTTGCTCATGGCTTCGACGAGGATACGAGACCCATTTTCTCTAGATTCGACGATTTTCTGCCGCTTTGCCGCTGTCCACCTCGTAGTTCCAATCGGTTCGCCGGCGAGGTTCACTATCGCGTCTATCGGACCGAGTCGTGAAAGATCGATTTTCGAGGCGGCTGGATTCCAGGTGGCGCCGTCAGTCGTTGAACTTGGGTACTCGCCGTGGCGTAATCTGATGACTCGATGCCCCTGGCCCTCGAGCTTTTCAACGAGCCTCGATCCAATCAAACCTGACGAACCAGCTACGACAACCCTCATTGTTCCTCCATCTACCTACCAAGGGTATAAGTCTTTTTGTGCGGATTTACTTCCATAAGTTGCCCAAATAATGCATCAATGGATACAGGGCCCCGGTGGGCAAATAGAAGATTCGAGGTGGTTCAATGGGTGTTCTTGAAATTTGCTATCCGGTCAAGGCATATTTCCGCCAATGCCTTAGCATGTGTCAAGTGGGCCACATGGCTAGCTCCGGAGACGCAGCAAGAAGTGACATCCTTCACGTTGTCGAGGATATATTTCTGACCGAGACGGTGACGGTATGAGGCGTGCTCGCCGATCACTGAGGTAACAGGGACGGTAATTTCGCCTAAGTCGAAGTCGGATTGAAAAGACGCAAAGGCGGCACCTTCGGTAACCAAGGTGTAACCCTCTTCGATTCTCGCCTGGCGTGTCGATGGTGGTAGACGCTGCCAGTTGGAGTCTCCGATCATCCTTCGCATGAAGTTCTCGCCGCGTTTCTCGTAGTGGCTTTGATCGAACGTTTTGAGCAGCTCATTCCTTTTCGCTAGCCAGGATGGCCACCAGGGTTTTGCGGGTAGAGGAGATTCAAAGACAATTACCGAGATCAAATTGGTCGGCTTGACCTTAGCAGCGCACATAAGGGCGATCGTTCCGCCAAGTGAGTGCCCAAAGACCACCGTTGGCCGCTTGGAAATGAGGCCGACAAGGTCTGAGAGGTGCTTGGAGGCCACTAGGTCGCCAACCCTTTGGGGAGGGGATTTGACCAGAGAAGCAGCGTAACCCCTGCGATCGTATGTGATAACGGGTTGGGACCTAAGGAGCTTTGCTAATTTGCCCATCGAAGTCGACCGGTCCATTGCACCATGAACTAATACAAAGCCCGGTTCGTTTGGCAAAGCGCCCTCGGGCAGGTATTCGTGGATTGCTAGCTCTTCGGCGATCCGCTGAAAGGGTGATACATAGGTTCTAGGAGTCTCTGCCTCATGGTGAGAATTTCCGAAATGACTTCTGTCGGGCAACGGTTTACCACCAATGGAGGAGACTTTGTGAAACGGTAATACATGGTAGTACCAAAGAGGTGGACTCTGCTAGGCGGGCTCTGAAAAGTACCTGCTCTTCCCTGCGTAGGGTTGCGATGGAATCGGCTCCCCGTATGGATAGTCGAGCTGCTGGTAGCACTCTTCGTGGTAGTGAACGACCTTCTGCCAGACATTTCCGTCATATACATTTGCGATAATCTGGTTCGTGGGGAACTTGGCCGAGTATTTGATCGCCATAGAACAGGCATCGCATTCCAGCCCCAAACCAGGCTGAAGCTTCCTACTAACCGCCCTTGAGAGGCTGGGTTTTTCGAAGGGCTCTAAAGTTTGCATTTGGGATTCATCGACCGATGAAGAATACAACTTTAGTTGAATACTTCCCCGGTCGTGGGTGTAGGGCCATATTCAAGGACTCTCCGCAAAACCGAATAGTGAGTTCCATGCCTTCTGGTTCGCAACCCCAAGAGTCTGGCCAGCATTGGATAGTCCTACGAGCAGAAAAGGTAAGTCCCAATGCAGCAGCCACCGGAGAGAAGTGGGCGCTTCAGTAGCTGCCAGACTTGTCTTTTTGGAGTCAGATAGGCCAAGGGGTGGTTGGTGGTCCAAGCCTAGATGCGCCTAAGCCAGGGTGGGACTTATGGTAACTAATCCATAATCGTTGAAATTCTCCAAAGCCGTCGATAGCCGTAGTGCTTCTGGATTCGAAGTGCTTCTGGATTCGAAGTGCTTCTGGGGTTAGGTCGCAAAACGTAAGGGTGGCGCATGGTATCACACAATGATTCGGTCAACTAGTGGACCTTTGGCGTTGCCGACCCTAAACCAAGTGATAGGACGGATAATCCGACCTTGACCAGTAGGTTCGGTTTTTGAGATAACGGTTATCTGTTTGTACGCGATAAGGGCCGTTGTGAGTGTTTTTGGGATCCTCTGCGATATAGCCAGCTAAAGACAGACTGGAAAGTTCCTGTTGAGCAGGATGTATGGATGGCCAAGGGTAGGTGTTGGTGGATTTTAGGACACTTAGGGCCGGATTTTCCCACAAATTGAAATCGCTTGTAGCATCATAGGTGTGGCAGACAACATGGATATAAAGAGCGAGCCCTTTGGTCCCAACGACTGGCTCGTCGAAGAGATGTATAACCAGTACCTTGAGAACCCTCGGTCAGTATCCGGTGAGTGGCGTGAGTTCTTTGAAGGACGTTCGGGAATTAAAGCTCAAAGTGCAGAGTCGATAGCTCATTTTGAGGTCTCGTTGGAGCAGAAGAAGACTGACCGTAACGACGCCGGCACGTGGAAGCCGATGGCCCCAGGCGGAGTGCGCCAAGTTGCAACCGAGCAAACCCCAACCCAAAAGGCGCCCACTCCAGAGCCATCCGTAGCCTCTTCACCAGCACCAGCACCAGCACCAGCACCAGCACCAGCGCCACAGGTAGCTCCTAGGTCAACTGAAACGACGAGTCAACCTCAAACCCCTCCAACTGCCGCCGCCGAGCCAGCTGCAGCTGCCGCCGCAGCAAACGATACCCCCGATAAGCCAGAAGTAAAGGCGATCCGTGGAGCGGCTTCTCGAGTAGTGCAGAACATGGTTGCATCGCTCTCGGTGCCGACCGCTACCTCGGTCCGATCCGTGCCGGCAAAGCTACTCGAGGTAAATCGGCTGATAGTTAACAACCAGCAGATTCGGGTGGGTGCCGGCAAGGTAAGTTTCACCCACTTCATTTCCTACGCGGTGATAAAGGCGATAGCTACCGTCCCGCAGATGAACTACTCCTTCGACTCCGATATAGATAAAAAGGGCACTCCCGGAGTGATAGCGAATCGCCAGGTCAACCTTGGCGTTGCGGTCGATGTCGAAAAGAGTGACGGTTCTAGGTCCCTCTTTGTGGCTGTGGTAAAGGACTGCCAGGGAAAAGATTTTAGGCAGTTCGTCGAGGCCTATGACGCAGTGGTAGACCGGGTCAGAAGTGGCAAGATGACAATAGACGATATCGTCGGGGCTACGATCACCGTCACCAACCCCGGTACTTTGGGTACCGAACACTCGATTCCGAGGTTAATGGCAGGTCAGGGCACCATCGTAGGGGTGGGTTCGCTCGGATTTCCGGTCGAGTATTCCGCCGCCGATCCGAAGCTACTAGCCAGGCTCGGAATCTCTAAGTCCGTCACGCTTACCTCGACTTACGATCACCGAATAATCCAAGGAGCCGAGTCGGGGGTCTTTTTGAAGAAGATCCACTCTCTGTTGATCGGGGAGGATCGTTTCTACGATGAGATCTTCGAGTCATTGGGAATCCCCTATGTTCCCGCGAGGTGGCTCCAGGACGAGAATCCCGCTGTTTCTACAGATGGTGAGTCACAGTCGATCGCCAAGCAGGTCAATGTACACACCCTGATCAACAATTATCGGGTTAGGGGACACCTGATGGCGGTGCTCGATCCACTGGGGATCCAGAAGATATCGATGCCTTTGGAACTCGATCCCGCAACTTATCACCTGAGCGTCTGGGACCTTGAACGGGAGTTCTACGCGGATGGTCTTGCTGGCAAGGAAAAAATGAAACTCGGAGACATTCTCGGTGTTCTGCGCGACGCCTACTGTCGGTCGATAGGCGTCGAGTATATGCATATCCAGGAGCCCGAAGAGAAGAAGTGGATCCAGGCGCAGTTTGAGGGCGTGAAGGCCGACCTTGACCTATCCGAAATGAACTACCTGCTGGATAGGCTAAATAGGGCCGAGGCCTTCGAGAGGTTTCTTCACACTCGTTACATTGGGCAGAAGCGCTTTGGCCTAGAGGGCGCTGAATCGGCGATTGCTTTTATAGACGAAGTCCTCTGCCAGGCTGCAGTTTCTGGTATCTCCGACTCGGTCATCGGTATGGCCCACAGGGGCAGGCTAAACGTATTAGCTAACATCGTGGGTAAAAGCTATCGGGAGATCTTCAAGGAGTTCGAGGGGAATCTAGACCCCAACAGCGTCCAGGGATCGGGTGACGTAAAGTACCACAAGGGTTACGTTGGAAACTTTGTCGCACGATCGGGAGATCAGATCGGGGTAGTCCTTTCCGCTAACCCGTCTCACCTCGAGGCGGTCGACCCGGTTGTTGAAGGGATTACTAGGGCAAAGCAGGACCAGTACAGAAATCCAGGTGAATTCCCGGTATTGGCGATCCTCGTCCACGGGGACGCCGCTTTCGCCGGCCAGGGGGTAGTAACCGAGACATTGAATATGAGCCAGCTTCGAGGATATCGCACCGGTGGTACCGTCCACCTCGTGATCAATAACCAGGTTGGCTTCACTACCGACCCAAGCGAATCCCGTAGTTCCGTCTATGCGACAGACGTCGCAAAGATGGTCCAGGCCCCGATATTCCACGTCAACGGAGATGACCCTGAGGCGGTGGTCAGAGTGGCAAAGGTCGCCTTCGCCTACCGTCAGAGGTTCCATAAAGACGCAGTAGTCGATATGGTCTGTTACCGAAGGTTTGGACACAACGAAGGCGACGAGCCGAGCTACACACAGCCCAAGATGTATGAGATCATCGACAAAAAACCCTCCGTGAGAAAGATCTACACCGAAACCCTCGTGAGAAGGCATGACATGACTCCTGCGGAGGCGGAGAAGGCGCTGGAGGGATTTTTGGACATCCTGCAGAACGCCTTGGACGAGACTAGGTCTGCCGCAGCACCGAATCCGACCATACTGCCTCCGGCTCCACAGCCAAACGTCGCTCTTGAGGTGGTCGAGACTAGAGCGGACCGGGCTTCGATCGACTTCTTGTCGGGCGTTTTGCATTCGAGTCCCGATGACTTCGTCGTTCATCCGAAGCTCGAACGCCAGCTCAAGGCGAGGGCGCAACTCTTCAGTGCGGGCGAGGTCGATTGGGCGCTCGGAGAGGCGTTGTGCTTCGGAGAGATCCTGCTAGATGGTAGGGATATACGCTTTTCAGGGCAGGATTCGAGGAGGGGTACCTTCTCTCATCGGCATGCTGCGATGATCGACTACGAAACGGGAGAGAGCTACGTACCCCTAGCTGGGCTCGCCGAATACGACGGCGAGTTCCTTAGGGGTGAGAAGCCCGGACGATTCATGATCTACGATTCGCTTCTGTCCGAATATGCCGCCCTCGGTTTCGAATATGGCTATTCGTTGGTCCAAAAGGATGCGCTGGTTATATGGGAGGCACAATTCGGTGACTTTGCAAACGGCGCTCAGATCATCATCGACCAGTTCCTGGCGGCGGCGAGCGATAAGTGGGGTCAGCGTTCGGGGGTAGTACTTCTTCTCCCCCATGGGTATGAAGGTCAAGGACCGGAACACTCCTCGGCAAGGATTGAGAGGTTCCTCACCTTGGCGGCGTCAGACAACCTAGCTATCGCAAACGTAACTAGTGCAGCCCAGTACTTCCATTTGCTTAGGGCTCAGGTGGCGAGGGTCCTAAAGAGGCCACTTATCGTCTTCACTCCCAAGAGCCTCCTGCGAGCCAAGCAGTCACGCTCACCGATTGAAGACCTGACCAATGGCTACTTCTTCGAGGTCCTCGATGACCCGGCGACGACCAAAGAGTCCACAATCGCAAAGGCAGACGTAAATAGGATCATCCTCTGCTCTGGTAAGGTTGCCTACGATGCGATGGCGAGACGGGAACAGCTATTGGCCAAGGGTGGGTCGAATGCGATCCCGGCGATCGTCAGGATAGAGCAGCTCTACCCGTGGCCAGACGACCAGTTGGCGGCGGTGCTGAATTCGTATCCAGGGGTCAGAGAGGTCGTGTGGCTCCAGGAGGAGCCCGAGAACATGGGGCCGTGGAACTTCGTGCACCATCAGTTGCATCGCATCCTGAGAGAAAAGGTGGCACTTCGTCACGTCAGTAGGGTCCCCTCCGGGTCGCCGGCGACGGGATCCGCTGCGATGCACGCGCTCGAACTCGAAGACCTTATGGCTAGGGCAGTCGACCAGACTATATAGGTCCTATTCCGGGCGGTGGATCAAAAAGAGACGCCGCCCGGGTCACTGATTGAGTTTCGACCGCCAGATCACCCGTTATGTGGAGTGTTATTTCGAGGAGCGATCGCCTAGCAATTCCCAAAGTGCCTCAAGGGCGCTCGTGGGATCAGCAACCTTTATGGTCCGAATGCCCATCTTGTGGGCTGGCTTTAGGTTGATCCCCAGGTCGTCTAGGAAGATCGCCTCCTCGGGATCCGCCTTGAGTAGGTCAAGGGTGTGCTGGTAAATCCGCTCCTCAGGTTTTCTCATTCCGATTTGCGAGGACTCCACAACTACGTCGAAGTATCCCAAAATTGGTTTGAGGGCGAGGCGATTTGAAGTGGTGGCGAAGTTGTTGGTTAGCAGTCCCAGTTTATATCTCCCCTTAAGCCACTCCAGGGCCGAGATCATTTCGGGATGGGGTTCGGGTCGAGGGTAGTCGGAAAAGAGGCTGCCAATGTCGATCTCGACACCATGTCGCTTCGCCTCTTCGTTGAAAAGGTTTACAAAACCCTCCTTTGACACCTCACCTCGTTCGAACTTTGCCCACGCATTGTCGTGGTGATTCTCCATATTCAAAGAGACGATTGTCCCAGCTGGTAGGTGAAAATTTTCCTCTAAGTCGCTAAAGGCGGCTATCGGGGACGGGATTATGACACCCCCGAAGTCGAAGATAACAGCTTTAGTCACCCAAATAATGCTAGGTGCTGACGGATAAGCGAGATGTTGCGACTCTGGATCCTTTTCCACTCTGGATCCCTTTCAACTTTGTGCCTAGGGAACTTTGTGCCTAGGGAACTTTGTGCCTAGGGAACTTTGTGCCTAGGGAACTTTGTGCCTAGGGAACTTTGGTCACTATCGTGTTTGGGATGGACCCAAAAGAGTTGATTCCGCATCGTGACCCATTTCTATTCCTCGACGAGATCACCGAACTGATTCCAAAGGTTTCGGCGAAGGCGATTTGGACTCCCCCAAGTGACTGGCCAAATTTCAGCGGCCATTTTCCAGGTCGGCCGACCTTGCCTGGGGTGGTGATGGTGGAGTCTGTAGCACAATTGGGGGCAGCCACGGTTCTGGCTTCACCGGACTACCAGGGAAAGCTCCCCCTTTTTGGTGGCATAGACCGTGCACGTTTTCGCAAGCAAGTGGTTCCGGGGGACACCCTGGAGCTTGAAGTGGAGATGGTGTCGCTTTCCGCTAGGGCTGGAAAGGGCAAGGGTAGCGCATCGGTTAATGGGAAGGTCGCCTGTGAGGTCGAACTCTTTTTTGTTATCGCCTAGCGGATTCCCGATTCGGCCCCAAGGCCAGTCGGTAGACCCTTTAACCTCAGCGACTGAGCGCAAAAGAGTCGGGAAGTGTCTGAAATGAGGATGGCCACTTGGAACGTCAATTCTATAAGGGCGAGGATTGACAGGGTCAAAGAGTGGATTTCCTATGCCGGGCCAGACATCATCTGTCTACAGGAAACCAAGGTCAAAGATGAAGATTTCCCATATGGGGATTTCGAGGCCTTGGGCTATTTCGGCTGTCACTTCGGCGTCTCGCAGTGGAATGGAGTCGCTGTGCTTTCCAAGATGCAGGCCGATTCGATCCAGGTTGGATTCAGTTCTAAGTGGCAAGGACAAGAGGCTCGAATGGTCGCTGCGACCTTTGGTGAACTGTGGGTCGCTTCGGTCTATGTTCCAAATGGCCGATCGCTCGATGATCCGCACTACCAGTTCAAACTTAGCTGGTTAGAGGAACTTAGAGCCGAGGTGTCCCACCAGCGTGCAATGGGAAGATCAGTAATCGTAGCCGGGGATTTTAACGTGGCCCCCACCGACCTCGATGTCTGGGATCCGAGGACCTTTCTCGGAGCGACACACGTCTCCGAACCAGAGCGGGAGGCGATAAGGAGTCTTGAAAGCCTGGGCATGATCGATATCTTTCGAAAGCTCTACCCAACTCAAAGGATTTACACCTGGTGGGACTTCAGGCAGGGTGCATTCCACAAGGGCCAGGGCTTGAGGATCGACCTCGTCTTTGCCGATACCGAGCTTGCCGAGAGGGCGAGTTGGGGGATAGTAGATCGTGAGGCAAGAAAAGCCACCGAATTCAAGCCGTCAGACCACGCTCCGGTGATAATCGACTTTTCCTGAGGGTTATTTCGATCCCCCATATCTGCTCGTTCAATCGAGCTCAACCCAGCTGGGTACGGCTCTTGGTGGTCGTGAAACAAACGGCTAGCCTGAACGGGGTAGGTTGAGAGGACCTAATTAAATGTGTGAAATTTAGGAGACTGACTTGTCTGATCCACGGCCCGATCTGGGCGGCAGCTGGGTTCAAGCGATGGCCGAACTGCGAGAAAAACGAAAAGATGCCGAGCCTTTAGAGGTACACAAGCTCGCCACCGCCACCCGACGGCTAATTTCCCTGATGTCTTCGAAGAGGATCCCGCCCGAACTCGCCGCCGAAGTATGCACGCTAATCGAGGGTGCTTACTCCAGCCTTGAACCCTTAGAGACGCTGAGCCACTTTTCCGGCTTTGCAGAATCGGCGAATTCTGGAGATACAACTACCTTTTTCGACCGAAGTCCGATTCAGGGTAGTGCAAACCCACTCGCTCCTCCGCTGGTTATCGATCACTACTCGGATCAGGATGGGAAAGTGACGATAACTGCGAGCGCAACCTTTTCGGCTGCTTATGAGGGGCCGCCCGGGTGCGTGCACGGAGGCTATATAGCTGCGGTCTTCGATGAAGTCCTGGGCTCGGCGCAGTCCCTGTCGGGAAATCCGGGAATGACGGCGAATTTGAGCATCAATTACCGAAGGCCAACGCCTCTTTTTGAGGAGATTACCTACGAGGCAGAGCTGGTAAGTGTTGTGGGGCGGAAGATAATGACCGCCGGTCGCAGTTTCTTCGACGGCAAGGTTACCGCCGAGGCGACCGGTCTGTTCATTTCGGTTGATTTTGAAAAGCTAGCGCAGCTAGCCGTCGAGAAGCTCTCTAGGACCGAAAATCCAAATTGACCGGGCGGTGCTCACCGTTCGCTACCGGGTACAGGAAACCTACTCTGTGGAGTAAATGAGAAAGTTCTAATCGGGCATTAATTCATAAATTGCTCCAAGTGTCGATAGTTATAGAAGTAGGCGGAATGTCGAGGAGTTTTTCATGTTTACTGATCGGTCCGCGCCCTCAACCGGGGAGGACCTAACAAAAGAGATCGGCGGTATGACGAAGAAGATGGCGGCGGCGGCGCTATCGATCCTTGGTATCGCAAGCGTCGGGGCGTACAAGGCCTTCCCTGGAGCTACGAGTACCGCCCATGTAGTCCCGACGACAACGACGACGATGCCAACTCAGCTCAATCCACTCCCAATTGACTCATCGGCTGCGGAAGCACTCGCCAAAGCGGAGGCCCAGCAGTCGGCGAGCTCGCAGACCGTGGTTGTCAATCAGGCTCCGATACTTCAACCAGCCCCCATATCGGCTCCACCTTCGGGAGCGACCAGGATCTCATGAGCGACTCGATTAAGAGATTAGATTTCATGGCCCTCGGTACTAAATGCGTAATCGCGATACCGGAGTCTTTGGGGCCATCCGGGCCGATGGAAATAGCGATGGAACAACTAGCCCTCCTTGAGTCTTTGGCTTCCGGTTTCAACCCCACCTCCGAAGTACGAAGGCTATCTGACCATTCTGGCGGTCGACCCCAGGTAGCCTCTGGGGGCCTGATTGAAATAGTGGAGATCGCCAAGCTAGCCGGTTCGATAACCGGTGGAATGTGTGACTTTACCGTTGGGGCAGAGGTTTTTAAATTGGGACTAAAAGACCGCCGAGGTCTCTTTGAGCCATTGGGGCAAGCATTCGTAGATAAACCTTCATTAGGGCCAAAACTCATAGCCACCAGGGTGGCGGGATATGAGATGATCCACGTCGACAAGGAAGCCTCGACGATAACTATCCCGAGCGGGGTGAGGCTGGATCTCCATTCGGTTTCTAAGGCGTTTTATGCCGACCGGATCGCTGGGATGATTTCGGAGGCTTTTGATACAGCGGTGCTGGTTGGACTCGGTGGGGATATTGCCGTGCAGCAGGCGAAGGATTCCGGGCCGGTCGAGTTTTGTGTAGAGGTCATTGCGGGTTCATCCACAAAGCCATTTAGCCAAAAGATAATCATCTTTGAGGGGGGACTGGCGACCTCTGGAGGCGCTAGGCCTACCGAAACCGACAGGAAAGTGCAAGCCCACATTATCGACCCAAGAACAAGGCGGCCAGCGGAAGCTGCGCCATTGAGCGTCAGCGTAGCGGCCGAGCACGCCTGGATCGCAAATGCTTTTTCGACCGCAATAGTCGCTTATGGCGGAGCCTGTAATGAGTATGCGGCGTCAATTGGACTACCTTGCCTCGTGGTCTCTGAAGACGGCGTGATTAGCCACCATGCTGGCTGGCCGACCCCCGCCGAAGCGGTATCCACGCATGCCTTGTACGCCGACGATAACCATCGGAAACTCGAAGGGGTCTTGGCATGATACTTGCGGTTGCATCCCAACTTAGCTGGTATCTGACGAGGGGAGCGGGGTTCGTCGCACTGTTAGCGCTGACTGGATCGGTGATACTCGGCATCCTCTCCGCCCAGCGGTGGGCAATAGGAAATGACTCGAGGGTGCGCTATGC
>JABEUO010000161.1 GCA_013044415.1 Acidimicrobiaceae bacterium | reverse complement strand
TTTAGTACGTGTATCTGGGATAGTCCAAGGCGTTGGTTTTCGCCCACATATTTATAAGCGCGCAATTAGTGCCGGCCTATTTGGTTGGGTAATGAATGACCCCATGGGTGTAACGATCTATCTCGAAGTTGACGCCGACGAAATAGACGCAAGTATCAAGTGGCTCCTTTCTGACCTGCCACCTGCGGCACTTGTAAGCGAAGTGTCATTTAGCGAGATAGCTACCGAGTTAGCTTCGGGTTTTTCGATTCGTGGTTCAGCCAATTCGGGCACCGTAGCTACGGAAATTTCTGTCGATTTGGCCGTTTGTGCGGACTGCCTAGCGGAGATGCGGGATGTTTCGAACCGTAGGTTTCGGTACCCGTACATTAATTGTACAAATTGTGGACCAAGGTACTCTGTCATCGAGAGACTGCCATACGACCGAGCTAATACCACATTGGCTCGTTGGCCCATGTGTGAGGCTTGCCAGTCTGAATACAATGACCCACAAGATAGGCGTTTTCACGCCGAACCGACTGCCTGCTGGGAGTGTGGTCCAAACGTAGGGTTTAGGGAGAATTTTGGCGGCAAAGGTTTCTCAGAAGTAGTAACTAGCGGTATTAGTGCACTTGAGATTGCCGTCGATGCTTTGCGAGGTGGACAGATTGTGGCCCTGAAGGGTCTGGGTGGTTATCACCTAGCTTGTGACGCAGCAAATCCGGATGCTGTCAGCACACTTAGGAGTAGAAAGTTCAGAAAAGAAAAGGCATTTGCCGTCATGGTGGCTGATCTTGCAAAGGCAAAGGAAATTGCCTTCTCCGATTCATATTCGGACCGCCTTATTTCATCCAACAGGGCACCGATCGTCCTTTTGAAAAAGAGGAGAGAATTCTTCGGAGTGTCTCCGGATACCGACTACTTGGGGGTGATGCTTGCGAACACACCGATTCAGCATCTTCTTTTTGACCTGGGTTGTCCTGAGG
Source organism: Acidimicrobiaceae bacterium (assembly GCA_013044415.1). Lineage (GTDB taxonomy): Bacteria > Actinomycetota > Acidimicrobiia > Acidimicrobiales > Acidimicrobiaceae > JABEUN01. The sequence continues at coordinate 1,617 of JABEUO010000161.1, read as the reverse complement.
TGCTGGTAATGACGAGTGGCAATAGATCGTCTGAGCCGATCTATAAAGACGACGAGGAGGCCCTGTCAAACTTAGTTGAGATAGCGGACGCGTTCCTGGAAGGGGAGAGACCGATTGCTCGCAGACTAGATGACTCTGTTTTAACGGCTAGCGATCTCGGCGAGTCTTTCATTAGGCGTTCTCGAGGTTACGCTCCGTCCTATGTGGCCAAGCTAGATTCCGAAAGAGAGATACTGGCATGTGGAGCAGATCTCAAGGCCACCGTGAGTTTGGTTTCTAAGTCGAAGGTTATCGCATCTCCGTATCTAGGTGATTTGGCCTACTATGAAGTGCAGCTTGCCCACGAGGCAACGGTAAGAGATCTTCTAGCCATGTATAAGATCGATCCGCAAAAGCTACAGATTTGTGCTGATTTGCATCCGGGCTACTTCTCTACGGCTCTGGCTGAAAGGTATCACAATGCCTTTGGTGCCCCAGACATCTACCTAGTCCAGCATCATCGTGCACACATCGCTTCAGCTCTGGTGGAGAGCGGTCAGCTCGATACGCGAGTTGTTGGAATTGCCTTTGATGGGACGGGCTATGGAGATGATGCATCCATTTGGGGTGGAGAGTTCTTTGTCGGCTCAGTCGCCGAAGGCTTTAATCGGGTGTCGTCGTTGGAGCCGTTTTTGCTTTTAGGCGGCGAAGCGTCGGCAAGGCGACCTCTCCAGGCGCTAGCGGGGATAGCTGATGACGACAACTGGGACCTCCTTTCGGCAAGGGTATTCGATTTTGACTCGGTTCTTTTAGCACGTATTTCATCCTTGAGGCACATCAAGGGTGTCGCCATTAACTCGACTTCAGCGGGTCGGCTATTCGATTCCTTCGCTGCGGTATGTGGATTCATCGGAGAGGCAAGCTTCGAAGGTCAGGCTGCGATGTGGCTCGAAGGCAAAGCCCGAGTAGGCCTAGAGCGGCTCTCCGCTTTGGAGCTATCGCGAGTCGTAGATTACGAGTTCCCAATTTCAGAGACTGGTACGATCCTCATGAGACCCGCTCTTTCGATGGCGATTCACGATCGGATGACTGGTACTGGCTGCGATGTTGTCGCCTTGAAGTTTCATCGGGGATTGGCTAGGGCTATTGCGGTGAATTCAATTAGGTTGGCAAACGAGCACTCACTATCAACGGTTGTCATTTCGGGTGGGGTTTTTATGAACCAGACTCTTCTGAGGATGCTCCTGGATCAACTGGAGCCCGAGGGTCTGACCATAATCAGAAATAAGCGAGTTTCATGCAACGACGAAGGTATTTCCTTGGGTCAAGCGGCATTGTGTGCCTTCGCTACCAGGGGGTGAGCCAAGGACCGTGGCGCAAAACCAAGGCCGGGGCGAAGAGGCTGTTGCCAAGGGTGTTGGGTTCGACAATCTCTACGTAGATAATCGCAGGATAATTTGGGTTTCCACTGGAGGTTTTATTAGCTCTCCAGTTGCGCTCTGGCGAAGTGTGTCCGCAGTCAACAGGACTTCCCGATGTGGAAATAGGCGACAACTAACCTGATAGCTAGGGAGCATCACCACAGTCGATAGGCCTACCGTCAACTGCCATCTCACAATCTTGAAGGAGATGTGGCTT
>JABEUO010000031.1 GCA_013044415.1 Acidimicrobiaceae bacterium | reverse complement strand
TAGCAGCGGTGCCGATCGACACGAGTGAACCCATGTCTATATATTATAGATATTATTGTTGAGGATTGCTTAAGAATTAGCTAACTGTTTCTGAGCCCCCATAAATCCCAAACTTCGGGTCACTTTTTGCACTAACTCTCGTGGTCGATAGTGTCCAGAGGTTCACAGGCATTAAAACCTGCACGCCGGTGACCACAACTTTTGCAATTACTACTCTTGCCGTGCCCAGCTGGTGGAGAGGCGGAGCAACAAACTCCACAAGCCAAAAGCGACAGTATCGGCACCGACGGTTCGAGAGGTTGCAAGAAAGATCGCTCTTTGGCATCTGCCACAAGGCATACCAAAGACATGAAACATGAAACAGATTGAAAGGGTAAATTTCAAGATAATTCCCAGCAAAAACGAGTAGCTTAGACTTAATCTACTGGAGTGCCTAGTAGTTATAGGGGGTTGCAATGACAACTGATGGGGTGATCGACGACCACGTATTAGCCCGCTATCGCGAGCTCCTCGACCAGGAAGACGCAGCATTCAACGAAGTGGAGCACGCCTTCGAAGACGGCGATCGGGTTCACTTCGAAAATGACCTGGCGCTTTGGCGTAAAGCGATAGAGGCCAAGATTTCCTACCTAGAAAAGTGTGGTCTTTCGCTCCTAGGACCTAATTGGGCCGACACCCTTCCAGACCTAGGGCGGTCCAAACAGACCACGACGGTCTGAAAGAAAGATTAGGCCAGGGTCTAAAGCCTAAAAGTAGACGCTAAGTATCGGTGGAGTTACTGCAGGCCATTAAATGCCTCACCGGACCGATCTGTTCGATCCGGCGAGGCATGCGGCCTAGGGCTGACTAAGTGGTAGATCGGCCGTTTGTGGGGCTAGTTAGATCCCACCTGGTATCAAGTGGGCCACGTCGGCACGTTCCTCTACTAGCTCAGTTTGGGTTAGCTGAATTTTTGACTTGGCAAAATCGCTATGCGAAATCCCTTCGACGATCGTGTAGCCCTTTCCGTCGGAGACGATCGGAAAACCAAACTGTAGTCCTTCTGGGACGCCGTACTCGCCGTGAGAGCAGACCGCCAAGGAGACAAAGTCGCCGTCTGGAGTGGGGTTGATTACCGAACGGACCGAGTCTACGACTCCGTTAGCGGCAGATGCGGCTGACGAGGCACCCCTAGCGTCAATGATCGCCGCTCCCCGCTTCTGAACGGTAGAGATAAACTCGCCTTGCAGCCATGCGCTGTCGGTGATTACCTCGGTAGCGGGTCGGCCAGAGATTGTGGCGTTCTCAAAATCAGGAAATTGGGTAGAGGAATGGTTTCCCCATATTGCCATCCTCTTGACGTCGGTAACGGTCGTCGACGACTTCTTTGCCAACTGCGTCATTGCCCTATTCTGATCGAGTCGGGTCATTGCAAACCATCTGTCATCTGGCACCTCTGGCGCATTGCTCCTCGCAATTACGCAGTTTGTATTGCAGGGGTTGCCGACTACCAGAATCCTGACGTCAGAAGCGGCGTTCTTCTCGATCGCCTGACCCTGGGGCTTGAAGATGCCGCCGTTAATAGACAACAGGTCCTTGCGCTCCATCCCCGCCTTACGGGGAACTGACCCGATCAGGAGTCCCCAATTTACCCCGTTAAACCCGGCATTAAGATCGGAGGTCATCTCGATCGAACTCAGAAGGGGGAAAGCGCAGTCGTCAAGCTCCATTGCGACACCATTGAGGGCCTTGAGAGCCGGCTCGATCTCGATCAATTGCAGAATTACCGGCTGATCGGGACCGAAAACCTCTCCAGCTGCGAGGCGGAAAAGCAGCGAATAGCCGATCTGGCCGGCCGCTCCAGTCACTGCTACTCGAATTGGCGATTTGGCAGCTGCCATAAAAAATCTGTCCTTTCATTGTTTGGTCCCGAGCCCATTAGGGGGACTCGGGACCAAGTTTTTGGATATCTTTACTAAAGCCTATCGACGATCGCAGATGCAAACTCCGAGCACTTCACCTCGGTGGCGCCCTGCATCAAGCGGGCAAAGTCATAAGTAACCACTTTGTCCGCAATGGTGGCCTCGAGGGCCCTGATGATATCGTCGGCTACTTCCTGCCAGCCAAGATGCTCAAACATCATCACGCCGGAGAGGATGACCGAGCCGGGATTAACCTTGTCCTGGCCGGCATACTTTGGCGCAGTTCCATGGGTAGCTTCAAAAATGCCATGGCCGGTGACATAGTTAATGTTCCCACCCGGTGCGATTCCAATCCCTCCCACCTGGGCAGCGAGTGCATCAGAAAGGTAGTCACCGTTAAGGTTCATGGTTGCGATCACATCGAACTCATCTGGTCGGGTGAGTACCTGCTGGAGAGTAATGTCGGCGATGGCGTCTTTCACAAGGACTTTATCTCCAGGCTTTCCTTGACAATCATCCCAGCCCACTGCGCTATCAGAGAACTCGTCCTTGACGAGCTGGTATCCCCACTTCATGAAGGCACCCTCTGTGAACTTCATGATATTCCCCTTATGCACCATCGTCACAGACTTGCGGTTCTTGGAGATCGCATATTTTATCGCAGCGCGAATAAGCCTCTCGGATCCGCCCTTTGAGACCGGCTTGATGCCAATTCCAGAATCCGGCCTTATATCCCAGCCAATCGCGTCGTGGAGAAATTCGATAAGCCTCTTAACTTCTGGGGTATTCGCTTCAAGCTCGAGTCCCGAATATACATCCTCGGTGTTTTCACGGAAAATCACCATATCCACCTTTTCGGGGTGTAGGACAGGCGATGGAACCCCCTGGAACCACCTAACTGGACGTAAGCAAACGTATAGATCAAGAATCTGGCGCAGGGCAACGTTGAGCGACCTGAAGCCACCGCCTATCGGCGTGGTCAACGGCCCTTTAATGCCAATCAGGTACGACCTAAAGATGTCGATGGTTTCGTCAGGTAGCCAGTTCCCCGTCTCCTTGAAGGCCTTCTCTCCGGCGAGTACTTCCAGCCAAGTGATATTCTTTCCGTGTTTCTTTGCTGCGGCGTCAAAGACAACCTTTGCGGCTGGCCAGATATCAACACCCGTTCCGTCTCCCTCGATGAAGGGAATGATAGGCTCGTCAGGTACGATAAGGGACCCGTCGGCCGACTGTGTTATTTTTTCAGACATAACCCCGATCCTACCAACAGCTGGGTCTTGGGTTATAAACGGGCTGTTCAGTTTGGTCAAATTTCCAACCCGTAATAAATCAAGTCCCAGAGCATGCCCCAGAGCAGTGCTCCGCTACGGCAAGGCGCTCGCGATCCATCGACTTCACTCGACAGATCAGTTCATCGCAAGTACTCAGGTGACGGCGAAGGATTTTTAGCCTGTAGGTTCAACTCGCCGAATCGCGGCCAGAGGGGTAAAATTCCTTTATGGCCTCACGAATTTCTACGGTCGAGGCGGTCGAATTCATCGAGTATACGTGAATCCCCGGAACGCCACCTTCTAAGAGTTCCCTCGCAAGACTGATCGCCGCTTCAACACCAACCTTACGCAGAGTGTGTGGATCCGAAGAGGCCCCCATAAGGGCGTCTCTAAGGGCTTGGGGAATCACCGCACCAGAGAGCTCGGACATTTTGACCAGGCTAGATATCGAGGTAGGGGCAATGATCCCTGGAAGGATAGGCTTATCGATATTCTGGCTTCGGACTTTGTCAATAAATTCAAAATATGTTTCCGCCCTAAAAAAAAACTGCGTAATAGCGAAGTCAGCCTTGTCGAGCTTTTCGCAAAAGTGATGCAGATCCTCCGACAAATCCTTGGATTGAGGGTGCCCTTCGGGATGAGCGGCAACCGCAACGGTAAAGGGACCGCAGCCTTTAATCAAATCAACCAGCTGTGAAGCAAATAGCAACTCTCCATCTGGCAGCGGCAGGTCCGAAGCTAGCGGAGGATCTCCCCTAAGCGCGACGATGTTTGTTACCCCCGCTCGCAAATATCTCGCCAAGATCTCTCTAAGTTCCGCAACACTGTGTGCGGCACATGAGAGATGGGCGAAGGGCAAAATACCTTGAGTACTCGCCAACTCGACCACCAACTCATGGGTTCTCTCCCTTGTAGAACCGCCCGCCCCATAGGTAATCGACACAAATGTCGGCTTGAGGTCCACTAGTTGCGGTATTGCCGTGCTCAGCCTCGCAGAGGCCTGTGGTGTCCTCGGTGGCCAAAGCTCTAAGGAAAAGGACGGCCATGGCCCCCTTAGGTGGTCCATTACAGTCATTACTCTGGTCTTCCCCTCTTGGCGCCAATTGTCCAAATCTGATCCCTCCGCGATCCGAATTACGAATCAAAAACGGTGGCCAACCGAGCATCGTCAAGCAAGGCGGCAAAGGTCGATAGATGCAATGTCCTGTCACTAATCTCGCACCGCTGAAACTCGGCGTACAACCGTCAGGTCGAGTGCCACCTACAATCTACCCGAGGTAGAGTCCTTTAGCCTTTTTCCATACTTCGGTTCCAAAGACACCAGTTCGAATCGCTCAGAGTCGACTTGGATTATGCGGCCTTCTCGATAAACAATGGGGCGAAGGCTGACAAGAAATCAGCCCCGCCCCACGCGACGTGAAACCGGCAAACTAGGAAACTAATAACCAGCCTCCGCTTGAGTAGTATTTGCACCAATACCGTTTCAGGTCCTAGCTGACCTCACGATACGACCCGAAATAGCTTCTCGAGGCTAGTGCTCCGGTCAATTAGCGGTTCATAGTTGCAAAACTGCCCTCTAGGCTGAATGCCAATAAAACCCTTTGATGGGCTTAGATGGCGATCCCTCAGCTCAAAGATGCCAATTTCGCAGCTTCTAGGGTGTTTGCGAGGAGCATCGCCCTCGTCATCGGTCCGACTCCACCGAGTCTGGGAGTCGCCCAAGAAGCTACCTCATATACCGAATCGTCGAGGTCCGAAATCAACCTCCGACCCTCCCACGAAGTACCCGCACCGACCACGACCGCACCTGGCTTTATCGAATCCGCAGTTATCACGCCCGGTGACCCGGCCGCAGCGATGACAATATCAGCCGTTCTAGTTATCTCATCAGAGTTCTTTACGCCAGTGTGGACCACAGAAACGGCGGCATTGCACCCCGGCCTCTTCAAGCTTAAAAGCAACGCAAGTGGCCTTCCAATGGTAAGCCCTCGTCCGACGATAGCAACATGCTTTCCAGAGGGATCCACACCGTAGTAGGCGAGTAGTTCCAAGATTCCCGCCGGAGTACACGCTATAGGGCCCGGACGGCCCATAACCAATAGCCCAAGGTTGAAGGGATGGAGTCCGTCGGCATCCTTAGCTGGGTCGATCGCCGCAAGAACCTTCTGCTCGTCAATTCCTTTTGGAAGTGGCAGTTGGACGATGTAGGCGTCTACCTCCGGGTTCGAATTGAACTCATGCACCTTGGCTAGAACGTCCTCTGTGCTGGCGGAAGCTGGAAGGTTTCCGTGGACAGAACCGATCCCGACTTCAGCACAGTCCTTATGCTTCATCTCGACGTATCTGGCGCTGGCAGAATCGTCCCCAACGAGGATGGTTCCTAGACCTACCCCTTTATTCTTCCCCTCGAGTTCGGCGACGGTCCCTGCGACTCTGTCTCTAATGCTCTTAGCGACGGCTTCCCCATCTAGTATCTGCGCGGTCATAAAATCCCTTTTTCTTCTCTTCTTGGCGCTTTTCTAGGCCGTCTTCGAAACTAGTGCCTAAAGTGCCTTTGTCCGGTGTGGAAAAAAATCATTCCTAACCTTTCTGCGGCCTCGATGATCTCTTTATCCTTTATCGACCCACTCGGGGCAACTACCGCTCGCACCCCCGCTGCGGCCAAGGTCTCCAACCCGTCTGGAAAGGGGAAAAATGCATCAGATGCCGCAGATGCCCCACGGGCGCCATCTCCGGCCTTTGAAACCGCAATACGCGCCGAATCCACCCTGTTCTGCTGGCCAGCACCGATTCCAATTGCCCGCTGCCCATTAGCGATGACGATCGCATTTGAAGAGGTGCGTGCACATACCTTCCACGCAAGAACAAGGTCCCGCATACACTCTTGGTCTGGCAAATCCCCAGAAACTAGCGTCCAGGTGGAAGAGTCATCGATACCGTCGGGGCCCTGCACGAGGTAGGCGTCAACTAGTGAACGGAGTTGCGTCTTTGCGGGCTTAGCTCTGGCGAGTTTGAGGAGGCGAGTACTCTTCCGTTTTGTGTTGAGAATTTCCACAGCGAGCGGATCGAAGGCCTCCGCTACGATAAGGTCTGCCTTGGGCTTCTGGGAAATAATTTCGGCTAACGATTCCCCGACCTCGCCAGCTATCGCGACAATCCCCCCGAATGCCGACAATGGGTCGCATTCGAAGGCTCGGGTGTAGGCCTCTTCCATGGTAGAGGCGACTGCTACCCCACAGGGGTTGGCGTGCTTCACGATGACACAGCTGTTCTCAGCCTCTAGGTCCCAAAGCAGACGCCAAGCCGCATCTGCATCAAATACATTTAGATACGAAGGCGAAATTCCTCCGATCCACTCGGCCTTGTCCCAGATGGAAGTGCCGTCGCTATAAAGGGCCCCGGATTGATGGGGATTTTCCCCGTACCGGAGATCTCCTACCTTCGACAACTTCAAGGAGATCTCCTTGGGAAACAGAGGCTCTGATTCCAGTTCCTTTTC
>JABEUO010000160.1 GCA_013044415.1 Acidimicrobiaceae bacterium | reverse complement strand
GATTTCGAACCAAAGGAATCCTCCGAGTAATCCCAGCTCACAGACTCGCGTAGTAACACGACTCAAATGCCGAAACGCGTCCATTTCCCCTGCTAAAGCCCTATTTATAGGGTAGTTGTCTGCCTATTATCTCAGTAAGTCCGGGCAGAACGAAAACACTAATCTGCGACATAGTACCTGATAGGAGGTACTATCGGTCGGCAGGCTGGGTGTAAGTTCGGACTAATTTTGCCAACCACGTTAATCGACTACCTCACCTTGCAGCCGGGTGGTGCCTCGGGGTTTTTTGGTTTCTGGTCCCTCGTCGGGTCTTTTCAGACCCTTCTGTCCGGCCCAGTAGAGGCAATGATGCAGAATTCGTTTCCCTTAGGGTCCGTCAATACCCACCAGTAGGTGTCGCCCTCTTCAAATCTCCTCAGCTTGGTCGCACCCAGGGTGACGAGTCTGTCGGCTTCGGAATCGGGATCGTCGGAGTAGAGGTCGAGGTGCACTCTGTTTACCGATTCAGGCCCGCTCTTTTGAATCGTAAGCAGTGGGTCATTCCCCTGCGGATCACGCAGGCCTATATATGGGTCCCAAAGGTCGCGCCTCTGGTATCCGAGGGCCGAACTCCAAAAAGCGGCACTCCCCTCGCAGTCGTCGCTATTGATGGTCAAGCCTTTTAGTCGAAGCATTCTCCGTCCCCCCTGACGATCACCGGCTGAGAAACAGGTGATATATCTATTAGCCACAAATCTACATCCTTTCGGAGGTCTCCCTTCTATTCCATTTAGGATGACTCGCCCGCTTTGCGGTCTCTTTTTTTGTTCCAGGCTTCTGCTTGCTACTGAGTAGTCGCTTTGTAGCTGGCCAAGATCGAGTTTTGCGAACTTATACTCTTCAATTCTCGATCCCCTCGCACCTAGTTTCAATTCGTTAGCTAGCCTGTGGATCTTAGGCAGATCCGAGGTGATGGGGGTTTTCGTGGGCGATTTTGCCAAAGTGGGTAGGCTCACTTCCAGTCAGTTGGCTGAGCTTGTCGAATCGAACGAGATCGAAACCGTCATCGTAGCGATGGTCGATATGCAAGGAAGACTGCAGGGAAAGCGCTGCGACGCCCGCTACTTCATCGATGAGGTGCTATCGACATCCCTCGAGGGTTGCAGCTACCTCCTCGGGGTGGACGTAGAGATGAACACCGTGGATGGATATGCAATCACCTCCTGGGAGAACGGCTATGGAGATTTTGTCATGGGTATCGACCCGACGAGCATACGACTCGTTCCATGGCATCCCAAGACGGCGATCTGCCATGCAGATGTCCTCTACGGAAATGAGAGAATGGTCGAGCAGGCCCCGAGGACGATTCTCAAGAGACAGCTCGAGAGACTCGCCGAACATGGATATTCGGCTTTCGTCGGGACCGAGCTCGAGTTCATAGTCTTCAAAGACAGCTATGAAGAAGCATGGAACGGTGGGTATAGGAATATGACCCCGGTCAATCTCTACAACGTCGACTACTCGCTACTTGGGACCGGGCGAATCGAGCCGCTGCTATATCGAATCCGATCGGAGATGTCTGGAGCCGGGATGTCGGTCGAATCGGTAAAGGGTGAGTGTAATTTTGGTCAGCACGAGTTGGCGTTCAAGTATACCGAAGCACTAGAAAAAGCTGACGAGCACGCACTTTTCAAACTGGGGGCGAAGGAGATTGCAGCACAGGAGGGATACAGCCTCACCTTTATGGCCAAGTACAACGAGCGAGAGGGAAACTCCTGTCATATCCACATGTCGCTAAGGGACCAAGCCGGACGATCGGTATTTCACGATCCTACTTCTCGGGGTCCGATTCCCGGGGGATCCAAGGTCTTTGAGCACTTTCTCGCAGGACAACTCGCAACCCTATCCGAACTGAGCCTCCTGTTTGCCCCAAATATCAACAGCTACAAGCGCTACGTCAAGGGATCCTTCGCTCCGACGGCGATAGCATGGGGCATCGACAATCGAACCTGCGCCTTTCGAGTCGTAGGGCATGGTTCGGCGCTTCGATTGGAGAATCGGATACCCGGGGGTGACGTCAACCCCTACCTGGCGATAGCGGCGATGGTCGCAGGTGGAATCTACGGAATCGAAAATGAGCTCGAGCTCCCCGCTAGGACTTCTGGGAATGCATACATCGCCGAAGCAGAGAGGGTACCTTCAAACCTCAAAGATGCGGCGAGACTTTTCGCCAATTCTGCCATCGCCCGGGATGCCTTTGGTCAAGAGGTGGTAGAACACTACCTGAATATGGCGGAGATCGAAATAGCCGCTTTTGAGGCTGCGGTCACCGACTGGGAGCGCTTTAGGAGCTTCGAGCGTTTATAGGTCTTTTAGATAGGGGACGATTTGAGTACCGAATTAAAAGTAATCAACCCGAGTAACGAGGAGTCGGTTGGCACTCTTGAACTCTTAGACGAGCAAGAGGCCGACCGAGCCATCGAGAGGTCGAAGGCGGCGGGCGTCAATTGGCGAGGGGTTACCCCCGCAGACAGGGCACGTCTACTGAGGAGATTCGCCGAAGTCGTCGACTCGCATCAAGAAGAACTCGCAAGGATCGAGGTCGCTAATTCGGGGCACACCATCGCCAATGCGAGGTGGGAGGCTTCAAACGTGAGGGACGTGATAGCCTACTATTCGGCCTCCCCTGAGCGGCTCTTCGGACGCCAGATACCGGTGGCAGGCGGTTTGGACGTCACCTTTCGTGAGCCCATCGGTGTGGTAGGGGTTATAGTACCGTGGAACTTCCCGATGCCGATAGCATCCTGGGGCTTTGCGCCGGCCTTAGCCGCAGGGAACACCGTCGTTTTGAAGCCCGCTGAACTAACCCCGATGACCGCTGTGCGAATCGGTGAGCTGGCCCTGGAGGCGGGTATACCAGAGGGCGTCTTTCAGGTCCTCGTCGGAAAGGGTAGCGTAGTGGGGTGGCGCTTCGTCACCAATGAAGACGTCAGGAAGATCTGCTTCACCGGTTCGACCGAGGTCGGCAAGGCGATCATGGCCGGGGCCGCTCAGCAGGTGAAGAGGGTGACCTTAGAACTCGGAGGCAAGAGCGCCAATATCGTCTTCGCCGACTCAGACCTAGACAAAGCCGCAGCTTCCGCCCCGATGAGTGTTTTTGACAACGCCGGGCAGGACTGCTGCGCAAGGACGAGGTTGCTGGTCCAAGAGAGCGTATACGACACATTTATGGAAAAGTTTGAATCCGCGGTAAAGGCGGTCCGGGTCCTCGACCCGATGGATGAGAATTCGCAGATGGGGCCGCTGATCTCTTCGCACCAGAGGGAGGCGGTCGCCTCCTACGTCGACGAGTCGGAGGTACTATTTCGCGGTAGTGCACCAGAGGGTCGGGGATTTTGGTTTCCTCCGACCGTTGTCCGTCCAAAGTCGCCGCAATCTCCGGTATTTTGTGAGGAGGTATTCGGCCCGGTGGTAGCGGTCGTCCCCTTTAAAGACGAGGCGGATGCGATTCGCATCGCAAACGACACTCCGTATGGCCTTTCGGGGTCCATCTGGACCAGGGATGTGGGAAAGGCGATAAGGGTAGCACGGGGTGTGGAGACCGGGGCCCTGTCGGTCAACTCGCACTCTTCGGTAAGGTACAACACGCCCTTTGGGGGCTTTAAGCAGTCGGGGCTCGGCAGGGAACTCGGTCCCGATGCCCTCGACTCATTTACAGAAGTCAAAAATGTATTCATCTCAACGGAGGATTAAGTGGGAAGACTCGATGGCAAAGTGGCGGTGATCACCGGTGCGGCAAGCGGGATAGGAAAGGCGAGCGCAAAGGTCTTCGCCAATGAGGGTGCGACGGTGGTCGTCGTCGACATGGCCGACGAGGGTCAAGAGGTCGCAAGCCAAGTCGGAGGAATGTTTATTAAAGCCGACGTAACCGACGAGGCGAGTGTCGAGGAGATCTACGCGAGGACCGCTAAGACATACGGAGGGGTCGACGTCTGCTTTAACAATGCAGGGATATCTCCTCCCGACGACGACTCGATACTCGATACTGGGCTTGAGGCGTGGGAGAGGGTGCAGCGGGTCAACCTAACCAGTGTCTACCTCTGCTGCAAGTATGCCATCCCCCACCTCTTAGAGAGGGGAGGCGGTTCGATCATCAATACGGCCTCCTTCGTTGCACTGCTTGGGGCGGCTACCTCGCAGATCTCCTATACGGCGTCTAAGGGTGGTGTACTCACCATGTCGAGGGAGCTAGGGGTCCAGTTTGCGAGGCAGGGTATCAGGGTCAATTCGATCTGTCCCGGACCGGTCAATACCCCTTTGCTCCAGGAGCTCTTTGCAAAGGACCCAGAGCGTGCCGCTCGTCGTCTAATCCACGTTCCGATGGGAAGGTTTGCAGAGCCCGAAGAGATCGCTAAGGCGGCGGCCTTCTTGGCCTCCGACGACGCTTCTTTCATCGTGGCGACGGCTTTTATCGTCGACGGGGGAGTACACGCCGCCTATGTCACCCCGCTGTAGGAGCGGATCTTGCATGTTCGTTTCATCGTCGATTAGGTCTCCCTTGGGGAGTCAGCCGGATTTAGGGGGGCCTCTGTGGCACCCTTGATCGGGATATCGGCCTATCGGGAACCAGCCGCCTTCGGAACCTGGAACCTCGATTCGGTCGTGCTCCCAGCCAGCTACGTTGAAGCGGTGAGCGGTTCAGGTGGTACGTCGGTGATTCTTCCTCCCATTCCAGGTGAGGAAGAAGCACTGGTGCGAAGGTTGGACGGCCTCATCCTCGCCGGTGGGGCGGATATTGACCCTGCGCTATATCGGGCGGCGAGGCATGAAAAGACCGGATCCGCTAGAGCGGATCGAGACGCCTTCGAAGCCAACCTACTCCTCGCCGCATTGGACTATGAGATTCCAATCTTGGCGATCTGTAGGGGCCACCAATTGTTAAATGTGGTCCGCGGCGGAACACTGCACCAGCACCTCGTTGACCTGGTCGGTTCTGAGGTACACGACCCGATCAAAGGCGGCTTTGGGTCCCATCTGGTAACTCCGGTGCCAGGGACAAATACCGCCCGGTTGATCGGAGATCGGCCACGTGAGGTCCCGAGTCACCACCACCAAGGGGTCGCCGAGCTCGGTTATCGCCTCGTAGTCAGCGCACTTAGCGACGACGGTGTGATCGAGGCCATCGAAGACCCGGAGATAGACCGTCTTATCAGCGTTCAGTGGCACCCAGAGGTGGGTGGTGATCCCGCACTCTTTGATTGGTTAGTCACCCGGGCTAACTCGTTCAGCCAAGGAGCCCGTCGCCGGGACCGATGAGGTAGTTCGCCTTTTCTAACCTCGGGTATCTTTTGGCCCATCCCGTGAAGTTAATTTTGATCCGAGCTGACGCCGAGGCCTTCTTGGGTTATTTCAAGGATCCCTAGCCATCTGAGCAGCGCCTTGTCCGCCAATGGGCCAGGATCAAGGTAATAGAGGTTGCTTTAGCGTCTGAAGGTCTAAAATGGACCCATATGGGTGAAGGTGATCTATTTGGCTAAGCATCTCAGGTGGCATTATGGAGAACTCGAACAGGCTGCGGTTCGTATCTCTGCGGTAGCCGTAATTGAGATCCTTATTCTCCTGTTGCCTGCTTCAAAGTTGACCGGGGAGAAGGAGGGTGCTCTCCTGGCGCTCTTCAACCTGTTAGTCAGCTACTTCTCCTATCGGACGATCGTCAAGAGGAAGCTTCCCCACACCAAGGCTGGCTCGTCGCTATATGAACTGACCTCAATGGGCTTCGAATCCAAAGAGGCATACCACGAAGTGGTGGCTAGGTATAAGGCGAACAGAATCGGATTGGTGATCGCACTGGCGATGATCCTGGTGGCCGTGGCTGAGGGGCTCGTCGTCGATTCACTCGCCCCGTTGGGCTTGGTGAGTATCCTCGGTCCGCTGGTCGTCTTTAGGTATGAAAGCTTGAAGGCCCTCAACCCCGCCACCTTGAAGGTCAAGGCGAGCAGCTAGCCGACTGAGGCGATTTGGTGCCGTAGGCGGCCGTGAGGACCACCGAGGGGAACTTTGGTGGATCCGGTGGTATCGCTAATTTGGGTTAGAGATCACGGATTGGCGATACTGGCGAGTGGTTTCGGCACAGCTCTGCCCCTTAGTGAACTTGCATACTCTGCAAACTTGTCTACCGCCTCTTCGGTGCTGTAGAGGTATTTGTAGCCAAGCTTCGCGAGTTTCTGGCTGTCGATCCCCCGTCCGTAGGTGAGTAGATCTACCAACTCTGATGGGACCTTAGCTATGCCTAGCGCCCGGTAGAGGGCGGTCGCCTGGGCGGTGAAGAATGGCGGAATTATAAGTGGAGTAGCCTTGGCCTTTCCGTAAACCCTACTCCATGGGCATCTGTCCGGGGAGGCCACGTTAAATACACCGGATATCGAGTCGCTCATCACGAAATCGATCACCCTGAGGACTTCGTCCTCATGGACAAATTGTAAAAGGGGATCGAAGCCAAAGACAACCGGCGCCACCCCTTTAATTAGGGCTTGAGAGAGGTCCGATTCGATGGTAGGGCCGAGAACGTTCGGAAAACGGAGGACACACAGGTCCACGTACGGGTTGTCCTCGGCGAACTCCTGGATGTAGCTCTCCGCCTCGATTAGCGACGATTCGACCTCGGTTTTTGGCTTCGACGAACGTGGAGTGGTCTCGGTGAAAAAGCTCGGGTCTCTAAAGCTCGAACCATAGATCAAAGACGAAGATTTCACCACGATTTTGTTGACCTTCGAGGAGCTCTGACCCGCTGCTGCGAGGAGGTTCATGGTGCCAATGACGTTTATTTCATGTAGGGACCTCGAGGGGGTACTCGCAGTCGACAGCACTAGGAAAGAGTGGATGATCGTGTCTACCCCGCTCTTTTTTACCAACCTCGCTAGGGACGAATAGGACTGGTCGGAGACGATGAAATCGACGCCATCTATCGCTTCATG
>JABEUO010000159.1 GCA_013044415.1 Acidimicrobiaceae bacterium | reverse complement strand
GTCAGATTCCAGGGTCAGATTGATGGCAATACTGTTAAGCGTCTTTCAGATGATAGTGGAGTGCCTCCTTGGGGGTAGTTGTATCGACTTCTTTGCGAATAGTTCGAGGTAGGAGGATATTTCGTTTCGCATCTGTGAAGGGTCTATCAATTCGTCGACGACCATCTCGCCCGCCAGCTTGAAGATGTCGTAACCCTGCCTGTACTGCTCCTTTAACTCCGTGGTGACTTTGGCCCTTTCCTCGGGATCGGTAATCTGTGCGAGGTGGTTGAAGTAGACGGCGTTTATAGCGGCCTCTGGACCCATTACGGCGATTTCTGCCGAGGGAAGGGCGAGGGTGACATCAGGGTCGTAGGCCGGCCCGCTCATCGCGTAGATGCCAGCCCCGTATGACTTGCGCACAATGACGCATATTCGTGGAACTGTGGCGCTAGAGGTGGCGTAGATAAATTTCCGGCCCCGCTTTAAAATTGCTGAACGTTCTACCTGGGTCCCCACCATAAATCCGGGAGTGTCCACTAGGTATACCAATGGGATCTGGTAAGCGTCGCAGAGCCAGACGAATTCTGCCCCTTTGTCTGAAGATTCCGGGAAGATCGCCCCGCCCTTATAGAGGGGGTTATTGGCAACGATACCAACGACTTGACCCTTGATCCGGGCAAATCCAACCGCTAACTCCTTGGCATAGTGCTCCTTGACTTCAAGGAAACTTCTCCGGTCTACCACCGCCGAAATGAGCTTCTGAATCGAATAGGGCTTGTTTGCATCGGGAGGAATTATCTCGTCCAGAGTATCTGGGGAGATTTCGGGTTCTTCTTCAGGGTATCTCGGTGGCTTCTCCTCTGAATTATCCGGAAGGTAGCTGAATATCTTCTTTACGATTTTGGCCGCATCTAGCTCGGACTCTGCGATGAAATGGGCTGAACCACTCACTTCAGCGTGCATTTTTGCACCCCCAAGTTCGTCCGGAGTGGTCTTTTGGCCTATGACCATTTCGACCATCCTCGGAGAGGCGATGGCCATCGATGAGTCCTTCATCATTATCAGTAGGTCACAGAAAACCGGCGTGTACGCCGTGCCGGCAAAGCAGGTTCCGTAGAGTACGCCGACCTGCGGAACGGAGCCCGACATAATCGAGTGGTAGTAGAAGAGTTGCCCAGCGCCTCGCTTATCGACGTGGTGACCACCTGTTTCTTCGATCCTGGCACCCGAAGAATCGATTAGGTAGAGTATCGGCCGCCGTGCACGGATCGCAGCCTCCTGAGCCCTTATCAGTTTCTCACCGTGATACTGGCCGATCGATCCCGCCTTCACCGTGTAGTCAGATGCGGTGAAGAATACCGACCTTCCGGAGATTTCTCCAGAGCCGCACACTACACCGTCCGCGGCTAGCTCTTCGTTCCAATTCCGGGCCATTAACCCGAATTCCGTCCTGATCTCTTCTCGGTCGAAGAAGAGCTTTAGGCGATCCCTGACGAACAGCTTGGATGCATCGAGCTGTTTCTTGTGACCCTTTTCTGGTCCGCCCTTTTTTATCTTTTCCTGAGTCGATCGGACTCGGTCTTGTCTATCACCCAATGTCAGGTTCCCCCGTTGAATATCTATCGTTATGAATTATCGTTATTACCTAGTGTCAGGGCCCATCCCTAAGCGAGGTCAGATCTCCATCCGCAACAAGGCTCCGCTTAGCGACTTCCCCTGAGTGTCGGCTTTGATGGAGTTTGCGGCCCCTCCGTCTAGGACGTCATAGAGGACTATCTTCAATGCCGATAGGTTGTCCAGTCGGAAGAGGTCTATCCTTGAAGGGCCAAGTGGCGAAAAGTAGTCGATGAGAGCCTGTTTGGTCAGTTTCTCAACCAGCACTCGGTACTTCTCCTCGTCGTAGGCGATGAGGGAGAGGTCGCAGTGATTGCCTTTGTCGGAGCTTCTGGAGAAGGCAAGATCTATCAGTCTCATTCGGCCACCTCGATGATATCTATCGATATCTGCTCATCGACAATCGATCGTTCAACCAAAGTCGGCCAAAGGCCAATTAGGGCCCGAGACCTATCGAAGCCGAGTAGTCCAGAGGCGGTGGGGGGTCCGGCCAGGGCCAAGGGTACCATCATCCTCGATACCATCTCGGCGACTGAGCGATCCTGGGTTCTAATTGCGATGCGGAGGTACACCTCGGGTAGATCGGACAAATCGTCGTTGCTAGCCGCCATCTCAGCATGGAGGGAGTCCAGGCCGAGGTGGTCTATGCGGATTGCAGCAATCTGATCTTTGAAGATCTGGAGTTGGTTGGTGATTATTGAGGCGGTCTTCTGGGCCTTTTTGTAAGCATCAGGCCAGCTATAGCCCAGGATACCTTGACCCATCCATCCAGACGGATAGCCGATGATGGCCTTATATCGATCGGGCCTTCTGTGTCCCGACGTGTTTGTCACCGAGACCCGATTTAAACCGACCTGTTGGACAGCAGTAGTCGAAATGTCCATTACGACGTCGGGGGTTTGATAGGCAAAAGGATTGTGGATCTCGTAAAGGAGCTGTTCTTTTACCGTAAATTCGTCCACCCGACCACCGGAGTCGGCGAGTTTGGTAATCGTTGCGTCACCAGACTCATTTACTTCGGCGATTGGAAAGCCAATTCTTTCCAAACCGTCGATCGACTCCCAATCCCTTCCGTGATTCCCGCCGGTCGCCTGGCTAGAACATTCGAGGATGTGACCGACAACCGTACCTTGGGCGATTCGACCTAGGTCTTCGAAATCCCATTCGAATTCGTAGGCAAGTGGGGCTAAGTAGAGGGCGGCGTCGGCAACGCGACCCGTGATAACTAGATCTGCACCCCGCCTGAGGGCTTCGACGATTGGTCGGGCACCGAGGTAAGCATTGGCAAAAAGTGCGCTTTTTCGGATGCCGTCCGCCAGAGGATCATTCCTCTCGAAGTGGGGGAAAGCTTCGCCGGTTGCTAGGCGATCGAATATCGAATCACCGCTGATCACGGCAATTTTTGGCTTTATATGCAACTCCTTGGCCAGTCTCGCCGCAGCAGCGCCAGCCGATGTGGGATTGAGACCCCCGGCATTGGTAATTATCTTGATCCCGGCGTCCATGGCTAGTTTCCATCCCGCCCTTAGAGAAGGGATGAGGTCCTTTGTATAGCCAGCTTCTGGATTCTTCGCCATGTCCTTGGCGAGTATCGCCAGGGTTAGCTCGGCAAGGTCCTCAAAGCAGACGTAATCCGCCTGCTTCTGCTTGATTATTTCAATAGCCGGCCAAAAACTGTCCCCATAGAAGCCGACCCCGCTGGCTATCCTGAGGGTTCTCAATCGACCACTACCAAAACGTTGGCTTCTTCCACGAAGTCACCCTCGGTCACCATGACCTCGGTGACCCTTCCCGATGTAGTCGCTTCGACCGGAATCTCCAACTTCATGGACTCGATGATTACCACGGTGTCCCCTACGTGTAGCTCTGCTCCCACGACGGTGGCGACCTTAACAACCAACCCAGCCATTGGGGATCTGACTTCCGACAAGATCGTCCTCCAGTGCTCGTTTTGAAGTGGGCTCCATGCGTTTTAGTTCAATCGATCAACAAACTTCTCCGATATTCTACGACCATTGTCTCCTGGGGTGTGGTCAGACATGGCTATACAATGCAGAGGACCAATGCAGAAGCTCCACGGTTGGAGCGTAGTTTCGGCTAGGAGGCACTTTTTGAGGATTGGTAATGACCCGCCGCTATCGCGCTGACTCTGCTTCCTCGGCGACCTCGAGCCACCGCTCCTCAAGGGAGTTCTGTTGCTCTTGTATTTTCGCAAGCTCGAGGCCTAGATTGGCGAGTTCTTTATGCTCCTGCGCCCCTTCAAAGAGCGCTGCCAGGCGATCGTGTTCCTTGGCGAGCGATTGGAGCTGCTTTTCTATTCTTCTAAGTTCGAAACCGACCGTCGTTTTTGATCGCCGCTTTCCCCCGGGATCTGAGGAGGGTGCTGATGCAGTGCGGGTGCTGGTCATTTGGGTCCGAACTGGCGACTCACCCTTGGCCTTTTGTTGGGTGACTTCTGAAATCCAACTAGCGAGTCCGCCGGAGATCTCATTTACCACAGCATCTTGGCAGACGACGATCCGATCGGTTACTCGATCGAGAAAGGCTCTGTCGTGGCTGACGGTAACGAGGGCACCTGGCCACTGCTCTAGGAACTCCTCTAGGGAGCGTAGTGTTTCGAGGTCGAGGTCGTTTGTTGGCTCGTCGAGTAACAGAACATTTGGTTGAGCAGCTAAAACGGTGAGGAGTTGGAGTCGCCTCCGCTCTCCACCAGAGAGGGTGCCGATGGTTGCCCAAGGCAGCTCGCCAACAAACCAGAATCTTTCCATCAAACGTTGGTCCGCAAGGTCACCGGGAGTCCTCGTCGGTCCCGCCACTACCTCTCGCACCCTCGCTTTTGGATCAAGTTCGGGAAGGTTTTGGCAGTAGTATCCCACCTTTACCGTGGTGCCAACTTCTATCCGTCCTGAGGTGGGAGGGTAGAGACCAGCCAAGATATCTAAGAGTGTCGTCTTGCCCGATCCATTGACGCCGACAACCCCGAGGCGTTCCCTCGGATCAAGACTCACCGTGACTTCGCTCAGAACTGGCTCGCCTGAGGGGTCTCGGACGAAGCTTACGCCCTCGGCTTCAATCACGGTATTGCCGAGCCTAGGTGTATCAAATGTGATCTCTAATTCGCTGCTTCGTGCCTGTGCTTTCGGCCTCGCATTTATCAATTGCTTGGCGGCATCTATCCTCGCTTGGGGTTTTCTTGTTCGCGCCTTGGCCCCCCTCCTCAGCCAAGCGAGTTCCTTTCGGGCCTGGTTTCGCCTGACGGACTCGGCGCCCTGCGCTTGCGCCTCCCTTTCGATCTGGGCCGATAGGTAGTCTGCGTACCCACCGTTATGGATGTAGGCGTTTCCTCGGTCCAGCTCGAGCATCCGAGTAGTTAGCCGGTCGAGCAGGTATCGATCGTGGCTCACGAGGATGACTCCTCCCCCGAAACGGGCCAGCCACTCTTCGAGCCAGGTGATAGCCGGAAGGTCCAGATGGTTTGTCGGCTCATCAAGTATCAATAGCTCGGCCGGGTTGGCTAGTACTTTTGCTAGCGCCACCCGCTTCGCCTGGCCACCAGATAGCTCCGAGACATTCCGATCCAACATTGCGGCCATACCTAGGCGATCTAGGATCGCTTCACTTTGCCATCCCCCGCCGACTGCGCTTCTGACGTTGCCCGGGGGCAAGGGGGAATCCTGCTCCAAGAAGCCGATACGAACCCCCCGACCCCATCTGATCTCCCCGGCCTCGGGCACCTCCGTCCCGGCTAGCACCCTCAAGAGGGTCGATTTGCCGGTTCCATTTATCCCGACAATTCCCACTCTTTCTCCGTCAGTTACGGTGATGGAGAGCCCTTTGAAAAGCTGTCTATCGGAACGAGAGACAGCGAGGCTTTCGGCATCAACAAGAACAGTCATACTTAAACGGTAGGGGGAGAGTCGGTCTACTCGGCTCGGGTGACTCGACGGCGAAGAGTTGTTGACTTCAACCGCTAGTAGGACCGCGGCAGCTTTAGTTCGTGCTCGGCGATGAAGTTAAGTATCATCTCATTGTTAATTGGGGCTGTCTTGGCGAGCCGAGCCGGGGCGAGCATCTGGATAATCCCAAAATCCCTCACAAAACCGTTGCCGCCGTGGGTTTGAATCGCTCGATCAGCTGCCTCGAAGCCTACTTCGGAAGCTAGGTATTTCGCCATATTCGCATACCGTGCGACGATGGACATCGGGGCATTTTGATCGAAGGCGCTAGCCGCTTGATAGGTGAGTAGCCTCGCCCCCTCCTGGGTGACACGAATTTTAGCCAGCGGGTGCTGAACCGCCTGGTAGGAACCGATGGGGGTGTCTGAGAAAACCCGCCGCTCATTGGCATAATTCACCGATTTTGACAAGAAGTAGTCGACCATACCGACCGCAAATGACGCTGCGATGATTCGCTCGGGGTTGAGGGCTTCGAATAAGACCGCCGCTCCCAAGTCCTTCTCACCGATCAGGGCATCCTTGGGGACCTCGACGTCGTCAAAGAAGAGCTGGAACTGGTTAAAGCCCTCAATCCCCATGGTCGCCATCTTTGACTTAGTGATCCCTTTTGTAGCTGTATCTATAAAGAAGAGGCTCATGCCGAAAGATTTCGGAAGTCCCGACTCCTTGACCCGCTGATAGCTCGTCGTCCTGCTAACTACTAAGAGGTGATCCGCCCGATCGACGCCGGTAATCCAGGCCTTCTCCCCGTTTAGCACAAATCCGCCGTCGCCGGTCTCTTTCGCCGATAGAGCTATTCGAAAGGAGTTGGTTCCGGCATCTGCTTCGGTGATGGCGAAGGCGCTCTTTATTTTGCCCTCGGCGATCTGGGGTAGCAGGAGTTGCTTCTGGTCCTCGGTACCGCCGCGTTGGATGGCCATAGCGTCCATAGTTGTCAGAAGGGCCAGTGTGTTGGCTAGCCCAAATGAGGCAAATTTCTCCATCGCTAGCGCCATTCCCAAAAGGCCAAGACCGCTGCCACCATACTGCGCTGGTATCAAAGCCCCAAATAGGCCCAGGTCCACCATCGCCTGGCTGAGTTCGTCGGGGTATTCACCTTTTTCAAAGATATCGTTGAGGAGTTCCTGTCTCTTTGACCCAAGGCGGCTAAGGTACCCCTCGACCGATTCTACGAGGGCGAGATGCTCCTCGGAAAAGCTGAAGCTATAGAGTGATCCGCTCGAACCTACTGACAACTTCCCCCACTCCTGATAGTGCCTCCGTGGAAGCTACCACACCACCGCTCAGTTTTGTTGACACCGCAGTTGGTGCGGAGCTTCGTGTCGTCAAGCGACCGACTAGACGACCTGGCCGAGCATGACTCTTATATCAATTTCGGGATTTGTGGGAGATCTTCGCCTAGCTTTGACTTCTATATGATGCCCATCGGTCCTTCGGGTACGATTTGGGGAATTGGCTGCAAGCAACATTGCGTCTAAACTTTTGTCTGTTGCTTTTGACCGGTTCTCAAAAGGATTGGGAGCAGAAGTTAATTAGCACAAAATAAGCGATCAATTTGTGAGAATTCTCACAGAGTTGGACAGTCAATCGTGACTATATTAAAGCTTTTTCAAGGTTTGCCAGGATTGCTATTTTTATGGTTGACCTTCTTGATGGCCATCTTTTCTGCCAGGTCCTTGCTGGGCGGCATGGATTGGGCGGTAACGATGTGCCCGACGATCGTCGTAACCTGTGGCCGCAGGTTAAATGTATCTTTTGGAAGTATCTGAGTGGAAGCTGAAGTTGTTTTGCCGAATTCAGGGGCCAACTACCACCTTGTCAAGGTTTTCTATTGATCGATTCAGTCAGTGCACAGGCTGATGTGTTGTTAATGGTTGAAGTTAGAACTCTTATAGCGACAGGTTTCAGAGGTTATTATGCGCAAATATTCCACTCGGTTTAGAGACGAGTCTTTGTCCAAAGCTAAGCGGATTAACAGGGCGCTGTGGCTCGGTGCACTCGGTTCAATAGTGGTAGTATCCGGCTTGGCCGAGAAGACATTTGCTGGTAAGTCGACGTCGACTAACACTACTAATACGAGCCAGGGCGGTTCGTCAAATTACAACGTAACTTCTTCTACGCTGGCTCCGCCGCCGGTGTCGGCCGGATCTGTGGCTCCAGGTCCTTCCTCGTCTTCTCCTTCGGCCCCTACTCCTTCAGCCGCTACCGGGGCTTCATAATGACTACGAGGTATTACGAGCGGTCGGCATTAGGGACAACTTGCTCAGTTGTAGTTAGGTTGGATGAGGAGGGTCCAGGCAGATATTTCGATCAGATGGTAGATGAATTCAACCAGTTGATCGATGAGCTAGACCGGGCTGCTAGTCGTTTTCGGCTGGATTCCGAGGTGAGTCGGTTGGCGGCGAACGACGGCGTGGCAATGGTGGTGACCGACCTCCTCTACGACGAGGTCCGACAGGCTCTAAGGGCATCGGCCATCACCAAGGGGTATTTGGATCCGACCTTAGGTCAGACTATCTCTGAACTCGGATATAACAAGGATTTCGAACTGATCAAGTTCGATGACCAGGATGGTCAGAAGATCCGTGTCGTGATGCCGAGCGGATATAGAAGTGTGGTTTTAGACCACGATACTAGGTCGATCAAGGTTCCTCCTGGGGTCCTCCTGGACCTCGGGGCAACCGCCAAACCCCATCTAGCGGATCGAATTAGAGACCGCATTGAGGGAAACTTCGAGGTAGACGTTCTGGTAAACCTTGGTGGTGACATATCCTGCATCAGCAGCGACCCGGCCAATCCTTGGTATGTCAATGTCACCGACGATCAATCCTTAAATGTTGATTCCCCTGGTGAAGTCCTGGCCTTTCCTACCGGGGGGATGGCCACCTCGTCGATCAAGAAGAGGAGTTGGTCCAGAGGAGGAGCCCTTCAGCATCACATAGTTGACCCCTATTCTGGACGACCCGCAGAAGGCGAGATCGAAGCAGTTACGGTTCTGGCCGCTTCAGCCCTTGATGCCAACATCGCATCGACGGCGACGATAGCGATGGGTACTTTCGGCTATTCGTGGCTAAAGGCTACCAAGCTCCCGGCGATGGTGAGATTTAAAGACGGCACCTCGGGTTCACTGGGAGATTGGCCGGGTCGCCGGACCTCTCGGGAGGTATCAATTTGATCCTCGCGATAGTCACGACACCGAGCCCGCTGTGGTATATCTCGAGGGGAGCAGGCTTCGTCGGGTTGGCCCTTTTGGGGGCTATTGCCGTTTTGGGCTTGATGACTGCCTCGCAGACCAGACTTTCTGCCCGCTTGCCGAGGTTTATCACCGTCGAGACCCACAGGAGCCTCTCTCTTCTCGCCGTGGTGGTACTAGCTATTCACATCATTACCGCAATGATGGATCCCTTTGTCCCGATCACCTTGCTTGATGTCTTCATACCGTTTGTGTCGAAGTACCGTCCCGTTTGGATTGGATTCGGTGCGATTGCCATCGACATAGGGATTGCGGTTCTTGTGACTTCGCTGATTCGAATCAAGATGAAGCAGAGGACCTGGAAAATTGTCCATCTCTTGGCCTATTTAGCCTTTTTTGCTTCCATTGTCCACGGGCTCGGGACGGGATCGGATTCGAGGTTCTTACTCGGTAAGGCCTTCTACTTGGTGGTTGGTGCAGCATTCCTAATCACCGCCTGGATAAGGATTGTCGACAGGACCCAAGCTGGGTCGGTGAAGAGGAACCTCTCGATGGCAGTGGCGGTAGTGGCTCCACTGGCGGTAGTTGGCTTTAGCCTTTTGGGACCCTTCAATTCGAACTGGGCAAAGCGCGCTAATGCGGGAATCTCTGGGGTCTTTTCACAGAGCCCAGCTACCACGCCTCTCGCACTAACCAAAAATGTGACTCCCCAATCAAGCATTAGTATCCCTGCGAACTTCACCTCGACCTGGTCAGGAAAGATCACCGAATCCGCTCAGAATAGCCAAGGCGAGTTAGCCCTGCGACTAATGGGTCCACTATCGTCGCTTAAGGGCTATAAGCTCGTCGTGACTCTGATGGGGGTCCCCGCCGACCAGGGGCTCTCAATGTCATCTTCGATAGTTGAGATTGTGTCAAACTCTGGTGCCGTAGCCTACAATGGCCAGGTCACCAGTTTGAATAATGGAGCCATCGGGTTTTCACTCAAAGACTCCGCTGGGCATAGCGTAACCCTCTCCGCTAGTGTTAACGCTGGTCAAAGCTCATTTACCGGTCAAGTTGTCCCCTATGTCCAAGGGCAGAGTTTTTCGGGTGACAGCTAGCAGGTTATCCAAATCGAACCTATATCTAACCCGCCACTGCCAGTTGCGCATCTAGGCAGATAACAGTTAACTATTGGAGTGTTTTAGTATGAATAGCCAGGTGTCTTCAACATTTGCAAACTGGCCAGGCTTAGTCGTTGCGTCGGAGGTGGCTTCACGCTCTATTCGGGTCATGCCGCAGCGCTCGATGAACTTCCCCGACCATCTAAGGGCCCACGGAGACCAGCGGATGCCAAAGGTCGACTTTGCTTCGCTCGTCGAGATGGTAGACGAGGTTGGGCTAAACGGCCGTGGAGGTGCTGGCTTTCCGACGGCAAAAAAACTGGCTTCGATGGCGTCCTACGTCGGGAAGGCTGTGGTCGTCGCTAATGGGTCCGAGTCAGAACCGCTGGCCCACAAGGATGAATCCCTGCTAATTCACCAACCACACCTGGTCCTCGAGGGGATATCCATTGTTGCCGGGGCCCTCGGGGCTCAAAAGGCCTACCTGATGGCGAAGACCAAGAACCAGATGGTCGTTTCAGCGGTAGAGGCTGCCCTAAGGGAACGGAGGAAATTGAGGTTGGATAAGGTGCCGGTGACCCCGAGGATAGCCGACGCAGGATACACCTCCGGGGTCGAGACATCGATAATCCAGCAACTCAACGGGAAGGGACCGAAGCCAGCCTTTTTCCCGGATCGGCCGATCGTAGCTGGTGTCTCGAAAAAGCCGACTTTTATCTCCAACGTCGAAACCTATGCGACGATCGCCCTGATAGCACGTGCGGGCGCTTCGTTCTATCGGTCGATGGGTGTTCCGGGGGGGCCATACGGCTCTCAACTACTGACGGTGGTATCGCAAAATGGGAGTTACCTAGTCGTAGAGGCCGAAGTCGGCACGCCCCTCAGCGAGATAATAGGTTCGGCCCAAGTTGACGTATCTGCCGCCAGTTCGGTCCTCATGGGGGGATACTTTGGACAGATCGTAAAGCCCGAATCAATCATAGATCTGAAGCTCAATCAGCCTGAAATGAAGAAGTTAGGCCTCGGGGTCGGGGCAGGGATCATCGGATTTTCTAACTCCTGTCCGATCGTGGAAGCTTCAGGGATAGTCGCCTACCTGGCTTCGCAGACCGCCGGGCAGTGTGGGCCGTGTTTCTTAGGACTTCCGGCCCTCGCCAAGGAGGTAGGTCGACTAGCGCATGGGGCCACCATGCCGAAGGGAGTCGAGGAGATCGGCCGTCTGGCGGACCAGATAGCTGGACGGGGCGGTTGCGCTATGCCCGATGGGGCGGTAATTATAGCGAGGTCGATATTACGGAACTTTCCAGACGAGGTGAGGCTGCACGAATCTGGTCGATGTTCTTTCCCCAAGGGCCGTGCGAACTTTTTCGGGACTAAATACGAGAGGCTAAGGCTGAATTGAGACCTATTGCCAAGGTAGCGATCAACCCGATTGCTTGCGATGGGCACGGAATTTGCGCTGAGCTCTTACCCGAACTGATCCACTTGGACGACTGGGGGTATCCGAAGATCGTGCACGAAGATCTCCCGATAGAACTCCTCGACCACGCCAAGAAAGCCGAAAGGCTCTGTCCGACCCTCGCATTTCTGATCCATTACCCGCCTTCTTCGCCTCCGACCCACCGTATCTAGCATGGCGACCGCCCACTGAGCTAACCATGGGATATTGTTAGCTTTGTATTGGGGATGCGCCCCGGCCCTTTTGTCTCTTTTTGGAGGTCACTATGTCAGTAGGCTTTGATCACGGCTGCAGCTTTGGGGGTAAAGAGGCGGCGGTCGTTGTCCTCCACGGCTTCACCGGCTCCCCAGCGAGCTTTATTCCCCAGGTAGATGCCCTGATAGCCGAGGGATTCAGGGTAGAAGTGCCGTTGCTACCAGGACATGGTACGACGGTCGACGACCTGGCGGAAACCCGTTTCGACCATTGGTGGAAAGAGGCGTCGTCAGCAATCGAGCGGGTGATCGCAGAGGGACTTCCAACTTTTGTCATGGGCCTGTCGATGGGAGGTACCCTGACGTTGAAGGCCGGGGTTACCTTTGACGAACTCAAGGGTCTCATTATGATTAATCCGGCCATCGAACCCCCCGCCGCAAGTTTTTTTGACCTTGCGAGGTCGCTCGTCGAAGGTGGTAACAAGTTCCTGCCGGCGGTGGGTTCCGACATCAAAAAGGAGGGGATAAGCGAACCCTCCTACCCGGAAACCCCCATCGAAGCGGCGATATCACTTTTCGAATCATTTGATGAGATAGTGGAGGGACTCCCGTCGATCAAGGTTCCGGCTCTGTTATTCAATTCGGTTGAAGACCACGTAGTGCCTACTTCCACCTCTGACTTTTTAGTCTCAAAATATGGAGCCAAGATCGAAAGGATCTGGCTCAAGGACTCCTATCACGTCGCTACCGTCGACAATGATTCGGAATTCATTACCCAAAGGTCCCTCGAGTGGATTAGGGCCAATCTATGAGATAACCCAAAGCCTATGAGCTAAATCAAAGCCTATGAGCTAAATCAAAGCCTATGAAGTAAATCAAAGCTTGATTGCGAGTGGTCCTTCACAATAGGTCCACTTGGCTGAAGCGGCGGCAGTATTCGGGCCGACTAATGATCGATGCGGCGGTAAATACTGATAATTAATCCCAGGATCGTACCTAGGGCATGAAAATCAGCGGTTCAATTACTCAACGAGGAGATATTTGGCTTTAGGATCTCTGACATGTCCAGTCGTATTTCTCCAAAAGAGGTTGCCCATGTGGCGATGCTCGCTCGACTTTCGTTGACCGACGAGGAGGCGGAACTTTACGCTTCCCAGCTCTCCTCGGTTTTGGATCACGCTAGTGATATCGAGTCCTTAGACATCCACGACCTAGAGGTCACCGCCCATCCGCTAGGACTGACGAATCGAACCAGAATGGATATTGTCGTCGCTGGCCTGAGCCAACGAGAAGCGTTATCCCAAGCTCCCGACGAGGCGCAGGGCATGTTTTCTGTGCCACCGGTATTGGGCGAACCGTCGTGACTACGATGAGTGCCTATGAAATAGCGGAGTCGGTGCGGGATCAGAAGGTGACGGCTACCTCGGTCATCGAAAGGTCTATTTCCAACGCCAACGCCCTGAACCCTAAGCTCAACGCCTTTTTAGCCATAGATCGGGAGGGTGCTCTCGAGGCGGCAGAGAGGATAGATTCGATAATCGCTAAGGGTGGATCACCGGGTCGTCTCGCCGGTGTTCCGATAGCCCTAAAGGACAACATGTGTAAAGTTGGCCTGCCGACAACCTGTGGTTCGAAGATCTTGGAGGGTTGGAATCCACCCTACGACGCAACGGTGACAAAACTGCTCCAGAGCGAGGGGGCGATCATCGTCGGCAAGACGAACCTCGACGAGTTCGCTATGGGTTCTTCAACTGAGAATTCGGCCTTTGGACCTACGTTAAATCCGGTCGACCTCACGAGGGTGCCAGGCGGCTCCTCGGGTGGGTCTGCTTCGAGTGTCGCCGCTGGAATCGTACCGATTGCCCTTGGTTCCGATACCGGTGGCTCCATCCGCCAGCCAGCTTCCTTGTGCGGGGTTGTCGGTGTAAAGCCGACCTACGGCAGGGTCTCTCGTTATGGTCTGGTAGCATTCGCCTCGTCTTTGGATCAAATTGGGCCCTTCACCTCCAGCGTGATGGATTCGGCGATAACACTGGAGGTGATATCGGGTTTTGATCCCAAGGACTCAACCTCCTACGACCAGGAGGTGGGA
The DNA here is from genome assembly GCA_013044415.1 of Acidimicrobiaceae bacterium. GTDB lineage: Bacteria > Actinomycetota > Acidimicrobiia > Acidimicrobiales > Acidimicrobiaceae > JABEUN01. The sequence goes on along the minus strand of JABEUO010000159.1, from coordinate 13,563 downwards.
TCGCTCAGCGCACAAAGAGGACTCTCCATCGAGGGCTTGCGTGTCGGTATCGTCACCGAATTCATCGATGGCAGCGACCCTGAGGTCGTTGGTGCTCTAAGGGACGCCGCCGAAGGACTCGCCCGACTAGGTGCCGAGGTCGTTGAGATCTCCATCCCCGAGACCAAACTCGGACTTTCGGCCTACTATCTGATCGCCCCGGCAGAAGCTTCGTCAAATCTGGCCCGTTTTGATGGAGTTCGTTTTGGCCTCAGGGTGGAGGGTTCGAACATTGAAGAGACCAACGTGCTGACGAGGACCAAGGGATTTGGCGCCGAGGTAAAGAGGCGAATCATGCTCGGAACTTATGCGCTCTCTTCGGGTTATTACGACGCCTATTATGCCAAGGCGCAGCAGGTAAGGACGCTAATCAAGTCAGGATTTGAGCAGGCATACCAGCGGGTCGACGTGCTTATTTCCCCCGTTTCTCCTACTACGGCATTTAAAATTGGCGAGAGATCCCTCGACCCTTTGGCGATGTACCTCTCCGACGTATGCACCATCCCGAGTAACCTTGCGGGACACCCAGCGATGTCTGTGCCCTATGCTCTCGATTCCCAAGGCCTCCCAATCGGGGTCCAGGTGTTGGCGCCGGCGCTTCGGGAAGACCTGATGTTTAGATTGGCCTTTGCACTAGAGGAGTCGGCAAGTGGAGTACCGACCCTCGACCCCTCTATTAAGGAGGCGATAATTCATGGCTAACATTGAGGTCAGCCCGGACGAACTGGCACTTAGCGGAGGGTCTGAATTCCTTCCCAAGGGCTGGGAACTAGTCTGTGGGCTGGAAGTCCACACCGAATTGAAGACCAAGACCAAACTCTTCTGTGGATGTGAAAACGTCTTTGGGGCGCAAGCCAACACCAACGTCTGCCCTACCTGTCTCGGCCTTCCGGGGTCGCTCCCGGTGCTAAACGAGAGGGCACTCGAGATAGCGGCTATGATCGGCCTGGCGCTTTCGGCGAAGGTGCAGGCGTCTATCTTCCACCGTAAGAACTACTTCTATCCCGATATGCCGAAGGACTTTCAGATCTCTCAATACGACATACCCTTGAATGCCGATGGATACCTTGTCCTCCCGAGTGGGAAGAGGATCGGAATTGAAAGGGCGCACGTCGAGGAGGACACCGGAAAGATTACCCACCTAGGCGGGACTTCTGGGAGGATACACGGTGCGGAACGGGCACTTATCGACTACAACCGGAGTGGGGTGCCACTAGTTGAGATAGTTTCGCGGCCCGATATTGCCTCCCCTGAAGAGGCCCGGGAATACGTCAGCGAACTGCGCTCGACCTTGGTGGCTATCGGAGCATCGGATGGAAAGATGGAGGAGGGATCCCTCAGGGTCGACGCTAATGTCTCGGTCCGACCAGTTGGGGAGGTGCCTTTTCGAACCCGGTGCGAGATCAAGAACCTGAACTCATTGCGCTCCTTGGTGAGGGCGATCACCTTCGAAGCTCGTCGCCAGGTTGACGCTTATCTAGCGGGTGAAAAGGTCACCCAGCAGACCCGGCATTGGGATGAAAACGTCGGCCGGACCGTTGCCTTGAGGAACAAGGAAGAGGCCGAGGATTACAGATACTTCCCCGAGCCGGACCTCGTGCCACTGAGGCCGAGCGAAGAGTGGATCGAGGGGCTTAGGTCTCAACTTGGCGAACTCCCCAGTGAGAGGAGGGCGAGACTAGTTGCGGGCTTGGGGCTGAGCGCTACCAACGATCAGGTCGAGACGGCCATATCCGTAGACCTATACCCCTTTGTGAAGTCTGCGCTGGATGCAGGAGTTGACCCGAAGATTGCGGTAGCTCGATGCGCAAATGAGCTTGCCAGCTTGACGCCGCTCGATCCAGGATTCGAGGTCTCCTGGTTCGTCGAGATCTTGCGGATGGAGACCGAAGGCGGCGTATCCGCCACCCAGGCTAAGTCGATGCTATCAGAAGTGGCGAAGAGCCTAATTTCGCCGAAGGATGCCCAAGAGAAGTTAGGGATTTCCCAACTGAGCGAGGATCAATTGACCGGCACGGTCCAGGAGGTAATCCAGCAGAATCCGGCGGAGTGGGGGCGTTTTATCAACGGCGAGTCCCAGTTGCAAGGCTTCTTTGTCGGCAAGATCATGAAGGTGACATCCGGAAAGGCCGACGGAAAGGCAGTCGTTAGGATTTTGCGAAACTTGGCGGAACGAGGCTGAAGCAGGCGGTCACTGACTGAGGCTTTAGACATATAAGGTGCAGAAGAGAACTTTAAAGAGTCGAATTTGGGAGTGGTGAGATTGAGCCAGAATAGGGACCTTTCGGACAAGAGGCCCTCGAGCAAGGTCGTAACGGACGGCTACCGCAGGGCGCCAGCCAGGGCGATGCTCAGGGCGGTTGGGATGGAGGACGGAGACTTCCAAAAGCCGCAAGTTGCGGTGGCGTCATCTTTCAACGACGTAACCCCGTGCAACATGTCCCTCGCCGAGCTTACGCGACACGCCAAACTGGGAATTCGCAGCGCTGGCGGTTACCCCTTTGAGTTCTCCACCATAGCGGTATCCGACGGAATATCGATGGGCTTTGAGGGGATGAAGGCGTCGTTGGTCTCCAGGGAGATAATTTGCGATTCGGTTGAAGCGATGATGCACGCCGAAGGATTTGACGCTATGGTAACCCTCGCCGGATGCGATAAGTCGCTTCCGGGGATGCTGATGGCGGCTGCCCGTTCAAACGTACCCTCTGTCTTTCTTTACGGCGGTACTATCCTGCCGGGACACCTAAATGGCAAGTCCATCGACCTGGTAGACGTATTCGAAGCGGTCGGATCCTACTCCGCAGGTGGATTGACCGATGAGGAACTCTCCCTTATCGAGCGGAACGCATGCCCGACCATAGGGAGCTGCGGTGGAATGTTTACCGCCAATACGATGGCTTCGGTCGCAGAGGCACTGGGGATGAGTATCCTCGGATCCGCATCTGCCCCGGCGGTGGACAGGAAGCGGACCGATTTTGCCTTCCAGTCGGGTGAGATGGCGGTCAACTTGTTGGTTGAGGGGATTACTACCAGGAAGATCCTGACCAAGGCCGCATTCGAGAACGCTATCTCAGCCGTGATGGCACTGGGTGGATCGACAAATGCAGTGCTTCACCTGATGGCGATAGCCTTTGAGGCCGAGGTCGACCTGACCCTAGATGATTTCAATCGGATCGCCAAGAGGGTACCCCATATCGCAGATACCAAGCCGCATGGGAAGTTTCACATGAGTGACATCGAAGCCATTGGGGGGATACCGGTAGTGCTTCAGGAACTAGCGAGCAGGGGATTACTCAACCTAGACGTTCTGACGGTAAGTGGCAGGACGATGGGTGAGAACCTCGACGCGCTCAAGCCACCCAAGCCAGACGGGGTCGTCATCCACGACCTAGACAACCCGATCCATGAAGTCGGGGGTATAGCAATCCTGACTGGCTCATTGGCCCCAAAGGGCTCGGTGGTGAAAGTGGCGGGTATCGACGTCGACTATTTTGAGGGTACGGCGAGGGTCTTCAACGGAGAAGAAGCCGCCCTCGATGCGATATTGGCCGGCGAGATCGAGCCCAATACCGTCGTGGTCATTCGTTACGAGGGTCCAAAGGGCGGCCCCGGAATGCGCGAGATGCTCGCAGTTACCGGAGCAATGAAGGGTGCGGGCAGGGGCGCCGACTCGGCGCTGGTTACCGACGGAAGATTTTCCGGCGGAACACACGGCCTCTGCATAGGGCACGTCTCACCCGAAGCCGTCGACATGGGACCGATTGCCGTCGTACAAGATGGGGACAGGATAGTCATCGACGTAAAGCGGCACACTTTGGACCTTATTGTCGATCAGAAAGACCTCGAAGCTAGGCGGGCCAAAGTGACCCATCCGGAGCCGAAGTACACCCGCGGATTTTTGGCCAAGTACGCAAAATTAGTTAAAGGAGCGGAAATAGGTGCCGTCACCGGGGCCTAGAGGCGTTTTATTAGCGTCTAGTATGTCGTTATGGCAAATTTCGCCTCAGAGATCGTAGTACTTCCTTCGTAGCGTAGCGGGTTACCCGGTGCGCTACTAGACCTCCCCCTCGGGGAGGTCTTTTTGTTTATCCGCACCAAGTGGTAAACCACGACCTGAGGAAGTGGAGCTTCTAAGACGAAAGTGGTCTTGATTGTCTCCGCCAAAGTTTCGGCGGAATAGGGTAGGTCGTCGTTAGATGGCGATCGAGTGCAGTGTGGCGGCACCCAGATTGGGGCCGAAGTTCTAGCTTTGAGGAGTCGGCAAGATGCAACTGACAGGTGCCCAGGCGCTGATCAAAAGTCTTGAGATGGAGCAGGTGGAGGTCATATTCGGCCTTCCCGGAGGGGCCATTCTTCCAGTTTATGACCCACTTTTGGACTCGACCATCAGGCATATCTTGGTCCGGCATGAACAGGGTGCTGGTCACGCCGCCGAGGGGTACGCCCACGTTACCGGTCGGCCGGGGGTTGCGATGGTCACCTCGGGGCCCGCAGCGACGAATATCGTCACCGCTCTAGCCGACGCATATATGGATTCGATACCACTGGTCGTGATCACCGGGCAGGTAGGGACGACTTTGATAGGCACTGACGCCTTTCAAGAGGCCGACACTACCGGGATAACTATGAGCGTGACCAAGCATAACTGGCTGGTCACCGATGCTTCGCAGATCCCGACCGTCGTACGGGAGGCTTTCCACGTAGCGACGACCGGACGGCCCGGTCCGGTGCTGATCGACCTGCCGAAGGATGTCTCTAATCAGTTGATGGAGTGGTACTGGCCCGAGAGCGTCGACCTGCCGGGATATAAGCCGACACTAAAGGGTCATCCAAAAATGATCCAAGAAGCCGCAAAACTGATCTCAAAGGCCCTCCGGCCCGTTCTCTATGTAGGTGGAGGGGTGCTCAGGGCGGATGCCACCAAGGAGCTTTTGACCCTGGCGGAGCATTGTGGGATTCCGGTCGTGACGACCCTTATGGCGAGGGGTGCCTTCCCTGACGACAACCCACTCTGTCTCGGGATGCCCGGGATGCACGGAAACTACACAGCGGTGACCTCGATGCAGAAGTCGGACCTGTTAATTACCTTGGGGGCACGATTCGATGACCGAGTCACGGGAAACGTCGCAGGCTTTGCTCCATACGCCAAGGTCATTCATGTCGATATCGATCCCGCCGAACTCGGCAAGATAAGAAACCCAGACGTACCCATAGTCGGGGACTTGAAGCTCGTGATTCCGGAGTTGACAAAGGAGATCAAGAAGCTCAAAGTCGATATAAAAGCTCAGCTGGAGCCGTGGATAGCCGAGCTAGCGACCTGGCGGGAGAAGTTCCCCTTGACCTACCAGCAGGATCCAAGTGGTCGTCCACTAAAGCCACAGTACGTCATCGAAAGACTGAGGCAGATGGCTCCACCAGACACAATCGTGGTGTCGGGGGTTGGTCAACACCAGATGTGGGCGTCACAGTTCTGGAAGTTCAATCACCCAAATACTTGGGTGAATTCGGGCGGCCTTGGAACTATGGGTTTCGCCGTCCCGGCGGCTCTCGGAGCGAAAGTCGGTAGGCCCGACAAGGTAGTTTGGGCCATCGATGGCGACGGCTGCTTCCAGATGACGGCGCAAGAACTCGTAACCGCCACCGCCGAGAGGATTCCGATAAAGGTTGCCATATTGAATAACGCCTACTTGGGAATGGTGAGGCAGTGGCAGGAGATGTTCTACGACCAGCGTTATTCGGAGGTCTACCTCTCTCCTGACCTTCCCGACTATGTCAAGTGGGCGGAGGCGATGGGATGCGTCGGGATAAGGGTCGACAGTGCCGACGAAGTTCAAGTCGCCATCGAGAAGGCGAACTCGATCAATGATCGTCCGGTGGTCATCGACTTCAGGACGGACACGTGGGAGAAGGTATTCCCGATGGTACCGGCGGGTAAGACCAATGACGAGATCGTCATAGGCCCCCAAGAAATGGAGAAGAAGTGACTTTTTCGGGTTCGGTAGTCCCAATGGGGGGAAATGGCGCCAATGGCGCAGCTAAACACCACGTGTTGTCGGTGTTGGTGGAGAATAAGTCGGGCGTACTCGCCCGCATTGCTCAGCTCTTTTCGAGGCGTGGGTACAATATCTACTCGCTTTCGGTTGCACCGACGGAGGACGACAGGTTCTCACGGGTCACCATCGTGGTTGACGTAGAGTCGGCGCCTTTAGAGCAGATAACCAAGCAGCTACATAAGTTGATCAACGTACTGAAGATCTCCGAGATTAATGCCTCTCAGGCGGTAGAGTACGAACTCCTCCTCGGGAGTATCTCGACCTCTTCCGAGAGCCGATCTGAGATAATCGAACTGGTGAGGATCTTCGATGGAAAGATCGTAGACGTAGGATTCGACAAGTTGACAGTTATGCTCGCAGGGTCGCCAAAGACGCTAGATGACTTCGAAGCTTTGCTCGCCGTCTACCCGATCGTCGAGATTCAGCGAACTGGTAGGGTGGCTTTGCAGAAGTTGGACCGAAGCGCTCCGACTAGAGCGAGATCCAAATCAGGAAAGGCGTCTTAAATGGCGAAGATGTACTACGAGTCCGATGCTGACCCCAGCCTATTGCAGGGTAAGAGGGTTGCGATCATCGGATATGGTTCCCAGGGTCATGCACATGCACTCAATCTGGCCGACTCGGGAATAGATGTTGTGGTTGGACTTAGGCCCGGCTCTGCGTCGGCGGAGAAGGCTAAGGCTTCGGGCCTCAGCGTTGCCTCGGTCTCCGAAGCAGCGAAATCGGCGGATCTCATCATGTTCCTGGCTCCAGATACGGTGCAAAAGAAGATCTACGACGAGGAGGTCGTCGCTAATCTTCGCCCCGGAGTAGCAATCGCTTTCGCCCACGGTTTCAATGTCAGGTTTGGACAGATTGCCGCCCCGGACAATGTCGACGTGATCATGATCGCTCCAAAGGGACCGGGCCACTTGGTTAGGAGGACCTACCAAGAAGGGGGAGGAACGCCGTCGCTCATTGCGGTAGCCCAGGACGCTACGGGTAAAGCACACGATCTCGCCCTCGCCTACGCCCACGCCATCGGCTCGACGAGGGCCGGTGTCCTCGACACCACCTTCTCTGAAGAGACCGAGACTGACTTATTCGGAGAGCAAGTGGTTCTATGCGGCGGCCTCGCCTCTTTGGTACAGGCCGGATTCGAGACCCTCGTTGAGGCGGGATACCAACCCGAGTCTGCCTACTTCGAGTGCCTCCATGAGCTGAAACTGATCGTCGACCTCCTCTACGAAGAGGGTCTTTCTGGTATGTGGTTTTCGGTTTCTGAGACCGCAGAGTACGGCGGCCTTAGCCGTGGTCCCAGGATTGTGACTTCACAGACCAAGGCGGAGATGAAGAGGGTACTCGACGAGATTCAGTCCGGTAAGTTTGCCTCGGAGTGGATCGCAGAGAATGAAGCCGGTCAAGGGCACTTCAACGAACTCCGGGCACAAGCTAATGCCCACCAGATCGAGGGTGTCGGAAGACAACTCCGAGCGATGATGCCATTCTTATCCGCAGGAAAGAAGTCGATTAGGGATATTTCCGGGGGCTGATCTAGATCTCCGATCCCCTTGTAGAACTTCAAGGTGCTAGACGAGCCCACTTTGTCGAGAGGGTCAACCTCTTTCAGGCGATCTATCGGGCTTATCTTGCGGCTTTTGGGATAGGTATTCTGGCGGACGTCGTGGCTAGCGCCACGGCGTCGATGTCAGCGGTACCATCTGAACGGAGCGCACTGGCGAGTCATCTGGCTATCGGCGGCGGCGTCGTCTGGCTATTGGCGATCTTTTTCGGAATTAGGAGCGGTTCGAGGGGCGGCCCATTGGGATTGTTAGCTTCGGAGATCCAAATGGTGCTCCTTTCGCCCTATCCGGCGGAGCGCTTTCTACGTTCCAAGCTTATGGTTTCCCTCCGCCACAGTCTCTTCGTTGGCTTAGTCGCCGGGGGAGCAATTGGTCTGTCACTAGCCCACCTTTTGGCAAGCAAGAATGCCTGGCAGTCGACGGCGGCCGGCGTAGGCTTCGCAATAGTGGTAGCTGTCAGCTATCAGGCATCGGCTGCGATAGTCTCGGGATCTCGTGCTCGGGCCGTCTACTTTGGCTCGGTGGAGGCAATTCTTCTGGCGATAGCCGGGTTGTTCGTGGTACTCGACCCGAAGCAAATCGTTGACCTGGCGCCCGGCGGTCTCATCATGATGGCGGGGTTTGGTGAGCGAATAGCAGTCGTTTCGGGGACGCTACTTTTTGCCCTCCTTTTCTGTGGTGTTGTGGTAGGGCTCGGGATATACCTCGTCCCTGGGGTCGATCCAGAAGTCCTCCAGAGGCGGGCGAAGTTGATCGGTATTATTCGCTTTGCCGCTACCTTCAGGGATTTCAGGACCGTTGCACTGATGAGGAGGTCGCTCGTAGGGGATAAGGTCCGCCCTCGGACCCCACTCACCGAGCGATTCAGGAGGCTGGTCTTTGAAAGGGCGCCCGACCTTTGGCGCAGTCTCGTCCCGACGCTTCGCTGGGGATATTCTAAGGTCTTCAGGGTCGTCCTATTGGAGGGCGTCGTGTTTGCTTCGGCAAAGTACGCAGTCGATACCTCCCCGCTGCTCGCTATCCCCGGAATTATCGCCGGTTGGCTGGTAGGGATTGAGCTGACCGATGCGCTGAGCCAGGAGGTCGACCATCCCGAGGTCGTTTCCCTCAGTCCAACTGAGAGGGGAAGGGTCGAGAGGATACTGGTTCTCGGGCCCGCACTGGCTGGGCTAGTCCTGGCGATACCATCCTTTATCCTCGTTGGCATACTCCCCGGAGGTTTGGAGAACACCATAATGGCCCTCCTGATTGCGATTCCGGTACTCTCTAGCGGACTCGTCGGGGCCGGAATATCGGCCCTAGCAAAGAGCGGGGCGGAGAGTGCCCTCTCGATGATGGCGGCGGATTCGGTACAGATGGTGAAGATGGTGATAGAGTTCCTCCCGATCCTCATCGCTGGGTGTGGGTTTATACCCGTCTTTGAGGCTCGGGGACTGGCGGGTGATCCAGCGAATCTGTATTCGACGCTGATATCGGCCGGTACTTTCTCGCTCATCGTTCCCATCGCCGGTTCGGCGTGGATAAGAAGAAGGATCCCAGAGACGTGAGCGATACAGGTAAGAGGAGTTCCCACCCCAAGGGTAAGACCGCGGCGATCAGCTTTCGGTCGGTGTCAAAATCCTTCGATGGAACCCCAGCGGTGGTGGGGGTGAACTTCGACGTCAACCAGGGGGAAGCGGTGATCCTCGTCGGCCATAATGGTTCGGGGAAGACGACCCTGCTGCGGATTTTGTCTGGGCTAGCAAAGGCCGACTCCGGTGAGGTACTAATTTTCGGGGCGAAGGCCGGTTCGAAGGACGCAAGGAGCGTTCTTTCGGTTGCCTTTGATACACCTAGCTTGTACGACGATCTGTCGACGATAGAGCACCTCTACTTCTCGGCAAAACTCTGCGGCGTGCAAAGTCCCGAAGAGGCCGTTCGGAACTTATTGGATCGATTCGGACTGATAGCCGTAAAGGACCGGATGCCGAGCGGGTTTTCGAGGGGGATGCGGCAAAAAGTTGCCCTCGCCATGGCCTTTGTGCGTCCCTTTAAGGCGATGATCATCGATGAGCCCTTTGTCGGCCTAGACCAGTCGGGCAAGAACACCCTATTGGAGTTGATCGGAGAGAGCTTGAAGGAGAAGAAGTCCTTTATGGTGGCTTCTCACTCCCTCGACCTCTTAGAAATTGCCGACAGGTGTGTCGCACTATCCTCTGGCGAGGTTTGCTATGACGGCTCTGTTTCGAAGGCTAAGTTGGATGAGTTGCTGGGCTAAGACCGATGGTCCAGAACCCTCGCCGTCGCACAAGGCTCCGACCCTTCCGCTAACTCTTCCTCTGTTAGCTCTCCATCAATAACTAGCGCCCGCTTCAGGTCGTCGGCTATCAGTCGTAGGCCCGCAAGTCGCTTCTTGTCCGCAGCGATCCTTACTGAGTCGATCGGGGTCTTGACGGAGACCTTCGCTTCGGTCTTGGTCTTTCGGAGCTGCGACATCAAGCTTGACGCTAGGTCAAGGAGACCGAGGTCGTCTCTTTGCTCCTGCGAAGCTAGCTCCACTCCGAATAGCTCCCTTGCGAAAGTGGCTGCGACTTCTATGGGTTCTTCCTCTTTGGGCCAACTGGCTTGGTGAATCGAATCCTCATTCCACCAGGACCATGCCTCCTCGGTTGAGAAGGGCATGTAGGGGGCTAACAACCGCAATAGAACCGATATACCGGCTAAAAGTGTGACCCTCGCAGATACTGCGGCACCGTATTCGATCGATTGGGGACCAACCGCGGAGGCTTCCCCGTATCCACGGAGCTTTACGAACTCCAAGTAGTCGTCACAGAACTCCCAGAAAAACTTCTCCGCGACCTCGATACCCTTTGTGTGGTCGTAGTCCTCTAGCGCAGCAGTGGTTTCCTTGACAGTTTGGGATAGTCCCGCTAGCAACGCTGCATCTATCGGGCTAAGTGCAACTTCGGAGATCGGACTAGCGTGATCCAAGGGTTGTTGGATCAGGCCGAGCACGAAGCGAGACGCATTTAGGATCTTTATCCCAAGCCTGCGACCCACCTTCATCTGTCCCTCTTCGGCGGCGGTATCGACCCCGGGCCGTCCCCCCGCTGACCAGTAGCGCAAGGCATCTGCTCCGTGCGTCTTTACAAGGGGTAGTGGCGTGACGACATTCCCCTTTGACTTGGACATCTTCTTTCTGTCGGGGTCGAGGACGAAGCCCGAGATGATGGCTGACTTCCAAGGTGCCACGCCATGTGCCAGTTCTGATCTCAACAAGGTATAAAAGAGCCAGGTCCTGATGATATCTTGGCCCTGTGGGCGGAGGTCCATCGGGAATAGGCGGTCGAATAGCTCTGGGTTGTCGATCCAGTCGCCCGCTATCTGTGGCGTGAGCGAAGAAGTGGCCCAAGTGTCCATGACGTCCGGGTCGGCGACGAAGCCAAGCGGCTGGTTGCGCTGTGACTCCTGATATCCCGGGGGCGTCGAGCTCTGAGGATCTATCGGCAGGAGACTCTCATCTGGAATGATCGGTTGGTCGAAGATCGGTTCCCCGACCTCGTCGGTGGGGTACCAGATGGGGATCGGAATGCCAAAGAACCGTTGGCGCGATATGTTCCAGTCTGAGTTGAGACCCTCGACCCAATTGTCATACCTCACCTGCATGAACTTCGGTACCCAACTGATGTGCCCGCCGAGCTCGATGAGCCGAGGCTTCTTGTCGAGTGTCTTGATGAACCATTGTCGAGAGGCGACGATTTCGAGTGGCTTATCGCCCTTTTCAAAGAATTTGACCGGATGGACTATCGGCTTGGGTTCTCCGATTAGGTTACCCGAATCCGTGAGCAGCTCGAGGATTCGCCTGCGGGCTCCATTCGCAGCCTTTTGTGCGATCTCATTGTAGGCCATCTCGGCGGCTTTGGGATCTCTAGTCGGCCAGTTGTCGCCGCCAAATGGGATAGCCGGTAGAAATCTACCATCCCTCCCGATTATCAGCCTGATCGGGAGGGAGAGCTCCTTCCACCAAGTAACGTCGGTGAGATCACCAAAGGTGCAGACCATAGCTATGCCGCTTCCCTTGTTCGGGTCGGCTAATGGATGGGTAACGATAGGCAGCTCGACTCCAAAAAGAGGACTGTAAGCGGTGTCGTCGAGGTGAGCACTGTAGCGCTCGTCCTCTGGATGAGCTACCAGCGCCACGCAGGCTGGGATCAGTTCTGGCCTGGTTGTTTCGATTTCTACCGAGCCACCACTCTTTAAGTCGAAGCGAATCCTGTGATATGCGCTTGGCACTTCGCGATCTTCGAGCTCGGCCTGGGACACTGCGGTTCTGAAATCTACGTCCCAGAGCGTAGGAGACTCTTGGGAGTAGAGTTCCCCCTTCTTTATCAGGCGAACAAAGGAGGTCTGAGATATTTTTTGAGACTTTGATCCGACGGTAGAGTAGGTCTTGGTCCAATCGACCGATAGCCCAATTGTACGCCACAGATCCTCGAAGATGAGTTCATCCTTTGATGTCAACTCCTCGCAGAGTTCGATGAAGTTCCGCCTGGAAATCGGGATCTGGTCTTTTGATGGCTCCGAAGGGACCACGAAGTTCGGGTCGTAAGGAACTTCCGGTTCGCAACGGACCCCAAAGTAGTTCTGTACTCTGCGTTCGGTAGGTACACCGTTGTCATCCCAGCCAATTGGGTAGAAGACCTCGTGACCTAGCATCCTTTTGTATCTGGCGACTATGTCGGTGTGGGTGTAGGAAAGTACGTGGCCGATGTGGAGAGAACCGGAGACCGTCGGGGGCGGAGTGTCAATCGAAAAGATTGGCTTCTTTGATTCTGGATCAAAGCGGTATATGCCACGCTTTTCCCAGACTTCACTCCACTTTGCCTCTAAGCCCTCTGCGCTCGGCCGCTCTGGTAGCGAGATGTTCATCTGGAGTAGGCGTGGGGGGAGAAGTCCCCGGCGATAGCCGTGGGGAGGGTTAGTTCCACTCGGGCCGCTGGCCCGACCTCCTTACGAATCCAAAATGCCAAGAACTTACCGAGCTGCAAGTACGCTAAAGTGCGCTGGTTGATCCTATGCATGACTTCTCCTTTCTTTTTGAATCTGGCCCGCTTTGAATCTGGCCCGTTTTGAATCTAAATTGCTTGAAGCCTGGATTGGTAGAAAACCCGGCCTTTTGACACTGAATCGTCTGCATGCCGCTCAAGGGTCCTAATCCAGTCTCGATCCAACCGAACCTTAGATGGATACCCAGGCGGGAGTCCGAGGGTGGGGACCAGATAGTCGGCCGTCGCCCTGACCGCTGGCCCGGGTCCAATATCTCCCGACCCGAGTTTTTACATTCAGCCATTACATCTAGAGCTGTGTCAATCTCTGCTCTCAAACTCGTCGTAGGGGTAGCTAATTCGTAATAAAGGTCCATTAGGGTCGATTTTGCTCTTACGAATCCGTCTGTTAGCCGCCTGTTGTGCCCGGTATGGGAGGAATCACTCGCGTTGACGTCGGTGGAGGGGCGGCAAGGCAAGGTCGACAACTCTAAGTTAGGGAATCCCCCGACAACCCAAGGCGATATGGCCATAAAGGGCCCGTTTCGCAATGCTACGACGTATTTCTGGTAGCTTTCGCGGTCTAGTCGTCTCCTTTTAAACAACTTCCTACAGTATTCCTCGCCAGCGAAGCCGTCATGGTGACGATTGACTCCCCGTGTCTCTGACCCTTCGATTCTCAAAGGATCAGAGTCCACTATCTCCTGATGGACGGTGGCGTTTGGATCCCAAAGATACGGCTGGCATTGTGCAGACAAACTACTTCCTACGCTCTGGTGGAGGCTCGCCGCTGGGCAAAGTAGAGGATTGCCTTGGTCTAGATGGCCACTTGTTACACGGTGCTTTCCGCATTGGTATTTCCGGCGATGGCACTTTCGGCGATGG
>JABEUO010000030.1 GCA_013044415.1 Acidimicrobiaceae bacterium | reverse complement strand
ACGGTCTCGGCACATGCCTTTTCTGAGGCTGCAAAGCAGGCGATTATCGCTAGCGGCGGATCTGTAGTTGTGCTCGATGCTCCAAATGGTGGACGTCGGGTACCGGCGAAGGGTAACGCACTAACTAATCGTTAGAGGTCGCGGATTTCAAGGCTTTTGCCTTGAGATGTTATTCTTTATCCGGGTCCAGTTTTCTGGGCCCGGATTTTAGCAATCGGCAGTATTTCAATCTGTCGGTTCGGTTTATTTGGTCAAAGTGACCGATCTTAGGTATCGGTCGGTGAAAATTAGCTTGGGAGCTAAAGAGGGTGATCGGAAATCTGAAGAATATATTCAGGGTGGCGGAACTTAGAAACAAGGTTCTCTTCACGCTGTTGATTATCGCCATTTACCAGCTAGGCGCGAACGTCCCGATTCCGGGAACGAGTTTTGCGGCGGTTCAGCAGTTGGAGCAGGCCGCAAAGCAGGGTGGAGTATTCAGCTTTCTGAACCTCTTCTCCGGAAATGCGCTTTCACGTGCGGCCGTATTCGGGCTCGGCATTATGCCCTACATTACGTCTTCGATCATCATTCAGCTGCTGACCACGGTGATACCGAAGCTCGATGAGTGGAGGGAACAGGGTGCCGCTGGACAACGAAAGATCACGCAAACCACCCGTTATTTGACCGTGACCTTGGCACTTCTGCAATCTACCGGATTGGTCTTTGTCTTTCACAAGGGTGGAGCGGGGCTTCTTCCAAACAATCAGAAGATCAACTTGATCCCGAATTTTACCTTGCCACGGGTCCTCTTTATAGTCATGACCTTTACCGCCGGTACGGCCTTTGTCATGTGGCTTGGAGAGATGGTTACACAGCGGGGGATAGGTCAGGGCATGTCGATACTGATCTTTACAAATGTCGTCGCTGGTCTCCCGACTGGTGGGCACATCATCTTCATTGAAGCCGGAAAGCTGAAGTTTACGGTAATTGTCCTCCTTTCGCTGGCATTGATCGTTTCTATTATCGTCGTCGAACTCGGCCAGAGACGAATTCCGGTCATCTTTCCAAGGAGGGTGATCGGTCGGCAGATGTACGGGGGAGACCAGACCTATATCCCGCTTAAGGTCAACCAGGCTGGGGTAATTCCGATTATTTTTGCTTCGTCGATTCTGTACTTTCCGGTGCTACTCTCTAACGTTATCCCGTGGACCTTCTTTAGGAACTTTGTAAATAACGACTTGGTATCCCCGACGAGCTTTACCTATATCGGCATCTACGGATTCCTTATCATCGTCTTTACATTCTTCTATGTGACGGTCGCTTTTGACCCACACCAGCAGGCAGAGGTGATCAGAAAGCAGGGCGGTTACATTCAGGGTATCCGGCCTGGACCAGCCACCGAGAGGCACTTGACCAAGATCCTCAATAGGATCACCCTCCCCGGGGCGGTGTTTCTCGCTGCGGTTGCATTGATTCCTTCGATCGCCCTGGCATTGTGGCATGTCACTGGTTATCCCTTCGCCGGTATAACCCTTTTGATCGCAACGGGGGTCGCATTAGAGACACTCAAGCAGATCGATTCTCAGTTGACCATGCGTAACTATGAGGGCTTTTTAAAGTAGCTCGCTCCTAGCGGAAGGGTCATTTGGATGGTACGCGCTACGCGGCTAGTGATACTTGGTAAGCAGGGCGCCGGCAAGGGGACGCAGTGCGTCAGGTTGTCTCAGCACTATGCGGTCCCGCATATCTCGACAGGCGACATGCTTCGTGCAGCCGTGAGGGCGGGCACGGAGTTTGGTAGCCTAGCCAAGAGCTATATGGACAAGGGCGATCTCGTCCCCGACGACGTTATCACCGGCGTAGTATCGGAGAGGTTGGCTGAGCCGGACGCCCATCAGATGGGCTTCATCCTCGATGGTTACCCACGGACCGTCGGCCAAGCCGTGGACCTCGAGAAGGTACTGCTCCCCTTGGAGATCGACCTAGTCCTCGACCTGGAGGTGCCGACGGAGCTCGTGCTTAGACGGATCGCATCTCGACGTGTATGCAAGGTATGTGGCGCAAACTACTCGGTACAGTCCCCTCCAAAGCTCGACTGGAGTTGTGATAACTGTGGTGGCGAAGTCGTCCAGCGAGACGACGACACCGAAGTAGCCGTCAAGAGGCGTCTAGATCTGTATGAGAGCCAAACTGCCCCGCTGATAGAGTGGTATACCAAGCGCGAGAAGCTCGTTTCGGTTCAGGGTGAAGGAGATCCCGACGAAGTGATGGCGAAGCTTATCGCAGCTGTGGATAGGGCCAAGGGTCAACCCAAGTGGTAGCCGTCTGCGGCATTGGAGGGGTTTAATGAGGCGTACTAAAGACGAAATAGCCAAGATGCGGCGGGCGGGCAAGGTGGTCGCCGAGATCCACGAGAAGACCAGGGCGGTCATCGCCCCTGGGGTGACCACCCTACAAATTGACAAGGTTGCTCGGGACGTGATCGAGGCCCGCGGCGCTAGGTCCAACTTCTTAGGGTATAACGGCTTTCCGGCGGTGATATGCACCTCGCCAAATAGCATGATCGTTCACGGTATACCGGGGTCTTACGTGCTCAAAGAGGGTGACATTATCTCAATTGACGCCGGTGCGATTATCGATGGCTATCACGGAGACGCCGCCTATACCGCAGCGGTCGGCGAGATTTCCGATCGGGCCGCCCTACTGCTAAAAGTGACCGAGGAGAGCCTTTGGAAGGCGATCGACGTCATAAGGGATGGTAACCGACTGAATGAGATAGGTCGGGCGGTAGAGACCCACGTCAAGCCGTATGGCTTCGGTATCGTAAGGGAGTACGTGGGACACGGGATCGGGACCGCAATGCATGAGTCTCCTCAGATTACCAACTACTGGCCCGGTGAGCCCGGCCCGAAGATGAAGGTCGGAAATGTCTTCGCAGTCGAGCCGATGATCAACCTAGGTGCACCAGAGACGGTTACTCTGGAGGATGGGTGGTCAGTGGTTACCAAAGATGGGTCACTATCTGCCCATTTTGAGCACACAATTGTCGTCGGTGAGGATGGGCCAGAGGTCCTTACGGTATCTGATTAGGGGTGCATTGGACCAGTAAGGCCTCGGGTTTGTGGTCGGGCCTACGGTAGAAAAGTGGGGATAGGCCGATGATATATCGATCTGTTTCGTCGATCATTTGATTGCTCAAAAATTATTGTGAACAGGTATGGAACAAAAGCGACTATATTGTTCCTCTGGGTCTCACTCGCCCCTCCCTTGAGCCATGCCTTCGAACTGTAGGTCTTGTCTTCGGGGACCCGCGGCTGCGGGGTGGGTCTGGGTCTGTTTTATTTAGCTAGTTCAATAGGAGGAAGTTCTGACGACACCTAAGGAAGATGCGATTGTGCTTGAGGGGACGGTTGTGGAGCCCCTTCCGAATGCGATGTTCCGCGTCGAGCTGGAAAACGGCCATAAGGTTTTAGCCCACAGCTCGGGCAAGATGAGGATGCACAGGATCAGAATTCTTCCTGGAGATCGTGTTCAGATCGAATTAACTCCCTATGACCTAACTAGAGGACGGATAACTTACCGTTATAAGTGAGCGAGCCAGGCAGGTCATATAGGGATGTCTGGAGTGAGGAAAGCCGATGAAAGTACGGCCAAGTGT
>JABEUO010000158.1 GCA_013044415.1 Acidimicrobiaceae bacterium | reverse complement strand
GGCGAACTTCCTTCTGGGTCGTTCGTTCTTGCGCCGATTCACCGATCAAACATCGACACCTTACTGGTTTCATGTTTGACGAAACGTAGGCTCTGCTATATCGGCAAGGAAACCGTATTCAAGGTACCGGTAATTGGAAAGTTTCTAGTGGCTCTCGGTGGTATTCCACTGAACCGGGACGCCGCAGATCGGGATGCTCTAAAGAAGTCTGTCGAGGTACTGGCGACCGGGGAGCCGTTGGTTGTATTCCCAGAAGGACAACGACGCTTTGGAGACAAGGTTAACGACCTGCACGAAGGGGCCGCATACCTAGCAATAAGGGCAAACGTGCCCATCATACCGGTCGGAATAGCCGGGACCGAAAAGATTTGGCCAAAAGGGCGAAAGTACCCTCTGCCAGGAAAGAGCTATCTAATTGCGGGACCGGCAATCTATCCTGAGCAGCGAAAGGGCACCGACGATGTTGAAGCGAAGAGGACGAAAACCGTTTCAAGGCGTGCGGTATCTGAGTTGAATTCCAAGCTCGAGTCGGAACTACAAAGGCTCTACGACGAAGCCAATGTTAAGCTGCAGAACTAAAGGTGTTTTAGACACCAAGCTAACCCGAAGTTACTGGCTAGTGGATATGGCGATTTATGCGGTGCCGATGGAGTCGATGCCCTTTTTGGATCTTGAGTCAGCGCAAAACTAGTTTGGTCACCTTCTACTCAGCAGATTTTGACCAAACTGGGAAATGGATAGGGTCATGATTAGCTTTTAGAAGGTTGGCTATTCGCCCTCGCTTAGCCTCGCCAGGACGGTAGAGGCAGAAATTGCCCTGTCGTCTTCCAGGACGTTTTTACCCGTTCTTTCCACGCCAAAAGCGATCGCCACGAGGTCGGTAACCGTCTTCATCAGGTCCCTAAGTTCAGGGGGGGGAGGGAAGTATTCATCCTCGTCTACGTGGCAAACCCTTTGTACACCCTCTTTGGGAGCCAGTTTGGCTACCACCTGTTCTACAAGTTCGTCTGGCGCCGATGCGCCCGCTGTTACACCAACTAATCCGTTTAGATTTTCAGGCAATTCGTCCGCCGAATTCACCCGGTAGACCTTTGGGCAGCCAGCTGCGAGCGCTACTTTTTCCAGCGCGACTGTGTTCGACGAGTTGGCGGAGCCTATGACTACGATTGAATCGGCCAAGTGGGCGATGTCTTTGAGTGCCCCTTGGCGGTTGGTAGTTGCAAAGCAGAGGTCTGAACGATTAGGCATCCAAAGGTTCGGGTATTTGGCGCTGGCTCTTTCCCTAATGTCGGCCCATTCGTTCATCGAGAGTGTTGTCTGTGAAAGTAGCGCCACTTCGGCGTCGGTTATTAACTCGAGGCTGTCTAGGTCTGCTTCAGTTTCGATCAGTGATACTGACTCAGGCGCCACCGCTACGGTGCCAACGGCTTCATCGTGACCAACATGGCCCACGTATATGATCCTGTAGCCCTTGTTGGACCTTACTTTCACTTCATGGTGCACCTTGGTTACAAGTGGGCAAACGGCATTCACGCTGATTCGATGTTTGGCCGAAGCAGATTCGATAACTTCCGGGGCTGAACCATGGGCGGAGAGCATTACTACCGCACCATCTGGCACGGCGTCTATGGAATCGACGAAAACAACACCCTGGTTTACAAACCTCTCAACCACTACCTGATTGTGAACTATTTCGTGAAAACAGTAAACGGGAGGTTCGAAGACCTTGACCATCCAGGCAAGGGCTTTTATAGCCTTTTCGACTCCAGCGCAGAATCCTCTAGGCTCGGCGAGCAGCACTTTGGTAACCATCACGTAACCAGCCTATTGCGAAGTGGCCTAGAGTGGATATGTGTCTTCGCCATTTGTCGTAGCGGTCCAAGAGAACTCCCCAGCAAGCAGGTCCGGCCTCTTGCCCGGTGACGAACTCCTAAGCATTGCAAATGTGAAACCGAGGGACGTAATCGAATACCAATTACTCGTTGAAGAGCCCAGCTTTGAGATAGAGGTCATGCGGGGCGGTTTGACCTTCAGTATAAGTATCGAAAAGCTAGCTGGTGAACCATTGGGCGTCGAAGTGTCCTCGGCTCTCTTTGACCGGGTACGGACTTGCGATAATCACTGCGAATTCTGTTTCATCTACCAGTTACCCAAAGGAATGCGCAAGAGCCTCTACATGAAGGATGACGACTATCGTCTTTCGTTTCTGTACGGGAACTTCACCACGCTTACCCGATTCACCGAATGGGACCTCGAGAGGGTGATCACCGAAAGGTTGTCCCCGCTTTTCGTATCCATCCACGCTACGGACCCAGAGCTTAGGGCGAGGATGTTGAGGAACCCGCGGGGGGCTATCTCCTTGCGATGGCTCAAAGCGATGCTCGAAGAGGGGATAGAGGTCCACGGTCAGATTGTGGTTTGTCCTGGCCTAAACGATTCGCAGGCTCTGTACCAGACACTCTGTGGAGTCATATCAGAGTACCACGAACTCGAAAGCGTCGCCGTGGTCCCCTTGGGGATATCGAAGTTCCTAAAAGAACCCGCCATGAGGGAACATACTGAGCAGGAAGCGCAAGACGTAGTGGATATTGTCGAGCACTTTCAGAGCGTATTCATGGAACTTCTGGGTCGAAGGATGGTCTATTGTTCTGACGAGTACTACCTATTGGCCAATCGGGAGTTTCCTGAACACACTCTTTATGATGGTTTCCCTCAGCATGAAAATGGTATCGGGATGGCGCGGGCATTTCAGCGGGCCTTTTTTGGCGACAAGAAGGCGCAGATTGGAATCAAACCAGGCTTCTTCTCCTGGGTGGACGGGGCACCAGCTCAGGGATATAGGGCCAAACGAACCTCTGAAGTCCTCCATATCAGACCAAAGGGTCATTCAAGCGGCAAAATAGCCGTCTTGACCTCGGCCTATGGCAGGAGGGTACTAGCCCCTCTAATCGAAGCCGCTGGCGCTGACAACGTTAGGTTGATCGAGGTGAGGAATGAGTATTTTGGAGGGAACATCGCCGTGGCCGGTCTCATGACTGGCGTAGATATAAGTCGAACACTCTTAGCAGAGCCAGATGGAGATCGTTACCTGTTACCGGATGTCTGCTTGACCGAGGGACGGTTTCTGGATGGCCTTAGACTGGATGACTTGCCTAAGTCGGTAGAGGTAATCCCTACCGATGGGGCCTCTTTCCGAGCGGCAATCGCGGCGGAAAGTACAAAATTGACTGGGGTATTTAGATGAGTTCGCCCAATAGTGAGGACACGGTAGAGGATACGGGACCAAATATCGAAGAGATTGATGGTCAGATGTCGCTTTTGCGACTCCCAGTCGTGGCTATCGTCGGTCGTCCAAACGTTGGGAAGTCGACCCTCCTTAACCGTGTAGTTGGTAAGAGGGTCGCTATCGTTGAGGAGAAGCCAAAGGTAACCCGCGACCGGAAATCCGTCGAAGCAAATTGGGCCGGTAGAAGATTTGTGCTCGTGGATACGGGGGGATGGTTGGCCACGGGTGACTCACTCGACGTCAAGGTCTCTGCTCAGGCCGAACAGGCCGCGAAGGAGGCCGATCTGGTACTTTTCGTGGTCGACGTTACCGTAGGGATCACCGACGAGGATTCCCAAGTGGCCCGAATGCTAAATAGACTCGGCGTTGCCACGATTGTCGTTGCCAACAAAGTCGATTCGCAGACGCGAGAGAATGACATCTGGACTTTTAGCAAATTTGGACTCGGCGACCCGATGCCCTTGAGTGCCTTGCATGGACGCTCCTCTGGCGAGCTGTTAGATCGTGTCGTCGACATGATTGACGCCCCATATGAATCAGACCTCGATGAGATCCTTCCTCAGGTTGAGAGGCTGGCCAATCGACCCGACCATGACGAACTTCGTGTTGCTATAGTTGGTCGCCCAAACGTTGGGAAGTCGACACTTTTCAATCAGTTGATTGGGGACGAAAGGTCCGTTACTCATGACTTAGCCGGCACTACCACCGACTCAATTGATACCATCGTCGAAACCGATGCCCTTGGCCAGGTTAGATTTATTGATACCGCGGGCATGAGGCGAAAGTCACGGGTTGGCGAAGGTACCGAATACTACTCAATGGTCAGGGCCCTGAAAGCGATCGATGATTCAGACCTTTGTATTCTCGTGATTGACGGCCCAGAGGGGGTTACCGCCCAAGATCAGCGGCTCGCTGAACGCATTGATGCGGCGGGATCGCCGGCGGTAGTGGTCCTCAACAAATGGGATTTACTCTCTACGGAAGCAAAGCTTGAAATTGGAGACCTTGCGACCGAGAAGTTGGCGTTTCTTAGCTACAGCCCATTTCTTCGGATCTCGGCGAAGTCGGGTTCTGGGGTCAAGAGAATCTGGACTGCGATCGGTCAAGCCGCAACGGCCTACAAGACGAGGATCCCAACGCGTGAACTAAACCTCTGCCTTGCTAAGGCGCAGTCCGAGCACCCACCAAAGGGCACGAGGATTCTTTATGCTGTCCAAGGTGCAACCGATCCTCCAACCATTACCCTCTTTGCTACCAGAAGTATCGAAGCCTCCTATCTTCGATATGTGGAGCGAAAAATTAGGGAGAGATTCGGATTAGGTAATACACCTATCAAGTTTCGAGTTAGGAAGCGTTCAGAGAATTAGTCTTGTTCTGTTTGGGGAATTTGGCTCGGTTGCGGGCGATGCTGACTGTGATGAGGGTGGAATTGAATGGCAGATCAACTGGAAGGCGTACAAGGGGATAGGACTGCTCATGAAATCCAACACTCTTCACATTTTGCTAGAGAAATATGGCCACTAGCGAGTAGTTCTAAGCTAGCGAAGTCTAAGAAGCTCCACGCCAGGAAGCGGATCGAGTACCTGACTGACCCAGGAAGCTTTGTAGAAGATGGTCTCCTTGCCAACGCAATGTCCGAGGGACTCCCTTCAGACGGAGTTCTTACCGGTACGGCAACTATCGATGGTAGAACCGTTTGTATCGTAGCGAACGATCAGACGGTAAAAGCGGGATCTTGGGGTGCGAGAACTGTTGAAAAGATCATTAGAACCACAGAACTCGCTCTTAAACACGAAGTACCCATTTTCTACCTAATCGACTCGGCCGGCGCACGCATCACCGATCAAGTTCAGCTCTTTCCGGGGCGAAGGGGAGCCGGGAGAATCTTCTATAATCAGGTCCGCCTCTCTGGAAAGGTTCCGCAGATATGCTGCCTTTTTGGCCCCTCGGCTGCCGGCGGTGCCTACATACCAGCCTTTTGTGACGTTGTCTTTATGGTCGAAGGTAACGCCTCGATGTACCTTGGATCCCCGAGGATGGCCGAGGTGGTGATTGGCGAGTTTACTTCCTTAGAGGAGATGGGCGGGGCTAGGATGCACGCGACTGTTTCAGGATGCGGAGACAATTTGGTCCAATCCGACGAAGAAGCCTTAGACGCCGCTAGGGATTATCTTTCGTATCTCCCCTCCTCTTTCAGGGAATTACCTCCAGCAGACGTGGCTAGACCTCCGGCAAGGGAGCTATCAGAAGGTGATATCCCCGGGGAGGCTACGGCAGGTTATTCCATTCATAAAATTATCGATTCCATATTTGACCAGGACTCTTTCTTCGAAATCAAACCTCTTTGGGCTCCCGAGTTAGTCGTTGGATGGGCCAGGCTGGACGGCAAGGTTGTCGGAATCATCGCAAATAACCCGATGGTCAAAGGTGGGGTGCTATTCGTAGACTCTGCGGATAAGGCGGCCAGGTTCATCTGGAATGCTGATGCATTTAATATCCCTCTGGTATTTTTAGCCGACGTTCCAGGATTCATGATTGGGTCGGAGGTCGAGCGCAGTGGAATCATCCGGCATGGTGCAAAAATGATCACCGCCGTCTCAGAAGCAACGGTCACAAAATTCTCCGTAATCCTCCGAAAAGCCTACGGAGCCGGTTTGTATGCCATGTCTGGTCCTGCGTTTGAGCCTGACGCTACGATCTGTCTTCCTTCTGCGAAGATTGCCGTTATGGGTCCGGAACCAGCGGTAAATGCGGTGTATGCCAACAAAATAGCAGCCATTGAAGATGAAAAGGAACGAGAGCTTTTTGTCAAGGAGAAGCGGCTGGAATATGAACAAGATGTCGACCTGCTTCGTCTGGCTTCTGACCTGATAGTCGATTCAGTGGTAGAACCTGGTGAACTCCGGAATGAGCTGATCAGGCGGATGCGAGCCGCGGGACAGAAGGAGCGTTTTTTTTCGGAGAGACGTCACGGGGTCCCGCCGGTGTGAGACCTGGCTACTCAGTATGTCTGGTAGTCGGTGGTTTCTCTTAGACTAGAGCCATGCCCTGGTGCGAGAATTGCTCTAAATTCCACGAAACTTCCGAACTAAAAGAAGGTGGATCCTGCCCATCTTGCGGGGCGGTTATTTTACAAAAGAGAAGGACGCCCTGGCATTTCAAGCTGCTGGTTTTTGCGACTGTCGTATATCTGACGTATCGATTTGTTCAGCTCTTTGTTTGGTTCTTTCACCACGTTTAGGAACGATGACTTTGTTCGATTTGACTTTACAGTACCGCTCAAATCTGGCTTGTGAAAGTGTTTTCAGGCCGAATCGAGCCGATCTAAGGTTGAGGGCTAACTAGCATCATACATCTCGGGCTGTGGCGCAGCTTGGTTAGCGTGCTTGACTGGGGGTCAAGAGGTCCCGGGTTCAAATCCCGGCAGCCCGACCATATAAGTGCAGGTCAGGATGGGTGCACGATGAGTGAGGACACCAAACAAGTTTAGGCTGGTTCGCTATGTGGTTCCCTATGCTTTGTAGATCGTGTCAATCCGGGTTCGTTCGAGGCTTCTGAGCCCTGTAGAAGTGGACGGTCCTTTGACGAAGTCGATCCATGCGGAACTTCACCCTACTTGGAGAGTCCCTAGTCGTGTTGATTCTAGCAAAGGCGAATTCCGCTTGCACACCGTACCGCCTTCGTTTCCTTGGCCTAATTTCTAATCACGTCACAGACAAGGCTGTCCGGATAAGATCACGACTCATGGGTGGCATGATCGGACACGAGAGCGACCTTAGTATTAGCGAGAACTATTGGCGCTTTGCTCACCTCGAGGCTGCTGGCCGTTCTCCGGCTTACCAGGAGCTTGCCGAGTTTGTCGCCGAGAACACAACGATCCTTCAATTCCTCGGGCGGTTAGCACCAGCAAAGCGCCAACCGAACCTTCTCTTTGCCGCAGCACGCTATATTCTGGGAGAGCCAGCGAATCCGGACTCTCTCACCAAGCTCATCGATGAACGCGGTGTCGATTTGGCGGCGATAATGTATGAGCGACGGACTCAGACCAACGAGGCTGCCCGCTGTGCTATATTGGTGCCCGCACTAGCTCTTATCCCTGGCCCACTCGCGCTCATCGAAGTCGGCGCTGCGGCCGGGCTCACTCTCCTTGTCGACTTCTACAACTACGACTATCACGGCCATGTATTGAACGGGCTTGACGCGGATGCACCCGTACTGACCTGTCAACCAATAGGATCGGTCCCTATCCCTGGACGTGTGCCAGAAGTTGGCTGGCGTGTAGGGCTCGATCTGAACCCGCTTGATCCAAGTAATCAGGCCGATGTCGAATGGTTGTCCTGCCTAATCTGGCCGGGGGAGGAAGGACGAGCAGAGAGGCTCAATGCAGCCACAGCTACTGCCCGGCGCCATCCGGCGCAGATCTGTCGAGGCGACCTTCTCGATGACTTAGCAGGACTGGCTGCCAAGGTGCCCGCCGGACTCACCTTGGTTATCTACCACACCGCCGTCCTCGCCTACGTTGACGAAGCAAAGCGACGTGCATTTGCGGCCCTCACTCGTTCGCTAGGG
>JABEUO010000157.1 GCA_013044415.1 Acidimicrobiaceae bacterium | reverse complement strand
TTGACCTCTCGGAACTCGGGGCGGTAGTGGTAAAGAGCATCTCCGCCTTTCCCTGGCCGGGTAATCCCGGTCCGAGGTTGGCCCCGATACCGGGTGGGATGCTTAATTCGGTCGGATTGGCGGGGCCGGGCGTGGAGGGCTGGCAGAGGGAGTATCTCCCAGAGCTGAGGCGCCGTCGCATAAAGACGATCGTGAGCATCTGGGGCCGGACGGTGGAGGAGTACGCCCGGGCTTCGGAGTTGCTCGCTACCGAGCTAGATGGAATTGTGGCCCTAGAGGTAAACGTATCGTGTCCTAACCTAAAGGCAAAGTCGGAGATCTTTTCGCACTCCGTCGAAGCGACCCGGGCGGTCATCGAGGCGGTTCAGCCCGTAGGGATCCCAATATTTGCCAAGTTGTCCCCGAATACCCACCTGGTGGCGGATGTTGCAGAAGCGGCGCTCGACGCCGGTGCGAGTGGAGTGACACTAATTAATACCGTCTTGGGGATGTCAATCGATCCATTGACCGCATCGTTGGAACTAGGCGGGGGTGGGGGTGGCCTATCCGGCAGGGCTATTAGGCCAATTGCCCTTAGGGCGGTGTACGAATTAAAGAAGCGGATTCCCGAGGTAGTGATAATTGGGGTGGGTGGTATTTCCACTGGGCGGGATGCGTTGGCGATGATCCTTGCTGGGGCATCGGCCATTCAGGTCGGAACAGCAACCTTTTCCGACCCAAAGGCACCGATGCGAATTCTCGGCGAACTCTCCGAATTGTGTGAGAGACTTGGCATAGCCAGGCTATCAGACGTTGTCGGGTATGCCCCTAAGGGTATGAAGATGACCCCAGCTATTGAAACTTTAAGCGATTTGAAGGCGGAAGATTGATGAATGAGAGTGACGCTAAGGCTCACCTAGCGCTAGCGCTCGATTATGACGACCTAGTGATGGCGACCAGGATGGCTAGGCACCTAGGTGACTATTTCGATTACGTCAAGGTCGGCCTCGAGCTCTACCTCTCTACCGGGCCGGAATCGGTAGGTGCCCTCTGCGAGCTAGGGTACAAGGTCTTTTTGGACCTCAAGCTCCACGACATACCAAATACGGTCCGGCGAAGTGCAAGGGTCGTAGGGGGCCTAGGAGCGAGCCTCTTGACCATGCATGCATTCGGCGGAACGGCCATGTTGAGAGCTGGGGTAGAGGGTCTAATGGAGGGCGCCTCAGAGATCGGCGCTTCCATCCCGATGGCCCTCGGGGTCACTGTTCTCAGCTCCGATGGAGGAGCTCCCAAACACGTCGTCCCGGCGAGAATAGAAGCGGCTGCCTTAGGCGGGTGTATGGGTTACGTTTGCGCCACTGAAGACGTTGCCGAGGGGAAGTCACTCAGGCCCGATATGTTTGCTGTCGTTGCGGGGATCAGACCTAAGGGAGTCGACAGAAACGACCAGATTAGGGCCGCAACCCCCGAAGAGGCGATTAAGTCTGGGGCCGACCTGCTAGTCATAGGCAGGGCCGTAACCCAGGCGAAAGACCCTATTTTGGCCGCCGAATCCATCTTGGAGTCGGTGATGGAGGCGGGCTAACACGCCGGAAAACTAGTTGAATTTCGAAGCTAATATGCCAAAATGGGCCCAAAAGGGGGATTTTTTCGAGAAATTGGCCTCCAAAAGCTAATTAACCGTAATTTTAAGCACCCAACTGTAAAATTTTCGGTTATCTTTCCAACTATGCCATTGCCTCCATCTCTAACACCTGAGCAGCGACAAGCCGCTCTCGAAAAGGCAGCACATGCCCGTCGTGCACGTGCTGAGCTAAAAGAACAGCTCAAGATGGGTTCAATTACCCTCGAGTCACTTTTGGAGCGTTCCTCATCTGACGAATTGGTCGGAAAGATGAAGGTCGTTTCGGTGCTCGAAAGTCTTCCAGGAATCGGAAAGGTCAAGGCCCGCAAAATTATGTCGGAAGTTGGCATCGCCGATACCAGGAGGCTCCAGGGTCTTGGAGCCAATCAGAGAGAACGTCTCATCAAGGACACAGCGAAACCCTGATCATCGTAGTGTGTGGGCCTGGCGGCGTTGGAAAAGGGACCATAACCGCCGGACTCGTCCGAGAATTGGGATCGGTGAAGCTCTCGAGGTCGTGGACTACCCGGCCGCGTAGGGTCGGTGAGTCGGAAGACGCTTACGTCTTCGTTAGCCGATTGGAGTTTCTTCGCGCCGTTGACGATGGAAAGTTTCTTGAGTGGGCCGAGTATCTAGGTAACCTTTATGGTACCCCGGCACCCGATCCCACCGACGGCGACGATTTGATTCTCGAGATCGACCTCCAGGGCGCACAGATGATCAAGGAGAACTATCCAGAGTCCTTGGTGATTGCCATCGAACCCCCTTCGCTTGTGGAACTCGGTGTCCGTATGCGCAGGAGGGGGGATAGCGAGGAGCACGTGGCCGACAGGTTGGCGATCGCAGAACGAGAGATTGCCATCGCTCGTGGGCTAGCAGACCAGGTCGTGGTGAATGAAGACCCGATCCAGGCGGTATCTGCGGTGGCGAGCATAATTTCCAAGGAGCGTTCCCTGAGGCGACCCCTAACTTGAGCGGGGCACGTCGGTGACTAGGTGGTCGTGAGTTCGTACTTAGCGGCTATCGCCGCCAAGGCAACTAGGATTGATAGGTCCCGATCTCGATAATTATCGCTGGTCGAAAACGGGTTGGAATCCATGAGTGGTCTTAGGACCCTTAACGAGGAGATTGAATTGGCAGATACGTTGGGCCGTTCCATGATGGTGCCACCAGTTGAGAAGTTGCTAGAGGTCGCCGGTTCGAAGTTCTCCCTGGTCAGCTTGAGCGCCAAGAGGGCGCGTCAGATCAACTCTTACTATTCCCGCTTAGGCGAGGGACTCGGCTCTATCGTCCCTCCGCAGATCGATTCGACCTCTACCAAGCCGTTGTCTATCGCCTTCGACGAGATAGCTGAGGGAAAGATTATCCCTCGCAAGGAGGAAGAGGCTCTGGAAGCCGACTCTTTGGACCTCGTCGTCGAGTCGCCCGAAGCTGAATTAGAGTAGCCGTCCTGAGGCTAGCTTCAGAGGACCTCTGGAGGCAGTGGCTATATAACCTTTGGAGGTGACCGCCTTGAGAAGTTCTGGCTCGACACAAAAGACTGTCGTGCTGTGCATATCTGGAGGAATAGCCGCTTATAAGGCGGTGGAGATTGCCAGGCGTCTCTTCGACCTCGGTTACCATGTAGTCCCGGTGATGACCGAGGATGCCAAGAGGTTTGTCGGCGAGACCACCTTTTCGGCTTTGTCCTCCGAGCCGGTTAGGAGTTCGCTCTGGAACTCGACTGACCCGGTACCACATACCACCCTCGCTCGCAGGGCCGACCTTGTGCTAGTCGCTCCGGCAACTGCGAATGTAATTTCTAAGTTCGCGAATGGTGCGTCCGATGATCTGGTTTCGGCAGTTCTCATCGCAGCTAGGTCAAAGGTGCTGATTGCTCCTGCGATGCACACAGAGATGTGGGAAAACCCCGCCGTTAGGCGCAACATTGAGTTTTTAGCCGCTACGGGCGTGTCGATAGTCCAGCCAGGGGTCGGCAGGCTTGCCGGTGGTGACTTTGGTGCCGGAAGGATGGCGGAGCCCCATGAAATCGTCGCCATGGCCCAAGGGCTGCTCGAAGAGGTCGGCAAAATTGATCTAGCCGGTCTTGAAGTGGTCGTGTCGGCCGGCGGGACTAGGGAGGCTATCGATCCGGTTAGGTTTATCGGCAATCGATCGAGTGGCAGGCAGGGGTATGCATTTGCCGAGGTCGCCTTGGCTGGCGGTGCGAGTGTGTCACTTGTTTCGACCGTTGAAAACCTCCCACCTCCTAACGGTGCAAAAATGGTAAGTGTCGAGTCCGCTTCGGAGATGTCGGCGGCGATGAAGGAGCTCTCCAAGACCGCAGACATTATCGTGATGGCGGCGGCGGTAGCGGACTTCAGGGTTGAAGATCAGAAGAGCCAAAAGATCAAAAAAGGCGACGGAGTACCCGAAATCCGACTCGTTCACACAGAAGATATCCTGGCTTATCTGGGGGCTAATCGGAGCCGTCGGCAGGTCATCGTCGGATTTGCCGCAGAAACCGGTGATCCTGAGAATTACGCACGTGACAAGCTTTCTCGAAAGGGTGCGGACATAATCGTCGGGAACGACGTCACATCCCCGGGGGCCGGCTTTGCGACCGAAACCAACTCCGTGTTTATCGTCGAAAGCGACCGTGACGCCACCTACCTAGAGAGGGTCTCCAAGAGGCGAGTAGCTGAGGTGGTCTTGGCCAGGGCGCTGGAGATACTTAGTTCCGGTCCAAAAGTTTAGCAATTGCCACTAATCTCATTGCTGTAGCCCGGTGACTTTCGGTGCTGCCGAGGTCGATGCCAGGAGGGTTGAAAGTTGTCCCGTCGTTATACATTCACGTCTGAATCAGTGACCGAGGGCCATCCAGACAAGATGGCCGACCAGATTTCAGACTCAATTCTGGATGCGATCCTCACCGACGATCCTATGGGTCGAGTGGCATGTGAAACCCTACTTACCACGGGCCTCGTGGTAGTCGCCGGTGAAATTAGCACCACTAGTTATGTAGACATACCCCATCTCGTTAGAAAGACGATTTGCGATATCGGCTACGACCGTGAGAGCTATGGTTTTGACGGCAATACCTGCGGGGTCGTGGTGACTATTGACGAGCAGTCTCCGGATATAGCCCAAGGTGTGGATTCTGCTTTCGAGCAGAGGGTTGAGTCAGCCCACGATGAACTCTCTTCTTTGGGGGCCGGAGATCAGGGGATGATGTTCGGATTCGCTTGCGACGAGACCCCCGACCTGATGCCCCTGCCGATTTGGCTCGCCCATCGGATGTCTCAGAGGCTAGCCGAGGTGAGGAGGGCGGGTGTCCTTCCCTACCTACGTCCCGACGGGAAGACCCAGGTGAGCGTGGAGTACGAAGGTTATCGCCCGATCCGCCTTGACACCGTGCTTATATCGACCCAGCACCAGCCGGGAATAGACCTCAAGACCCTCCTCTTGCCGGACCTAGTCGACTCGGTGATCAACCCGATGATTCCATACGACCTCGATCGTACTCGGCTGAATATCCTCGCCAACCCGACGGGACGATTTGAATTGGGCGGTCCTCATGCCGATACCGGCCTGACCGGCCGAAAGATAATCGTCGATACCTACGGCGGTGCGGCAAGGCACGGCGGCGGGGCATTTTCCGGCAAGGACCCATCGAAGGTCGATAGGTCCGCAGCCTACGCAGCTCGCTGGGTGGCTAAGCACGTGGTAGCTTCTGGAGCAGCAAAGAGGTGTGAGATCCAGGTTGCCTATGCGATCGGAGTCGCCCACCCGGTTTCCTTGATGGTCGAGACCTTTGGAACCGAGACGGTGTCCATCGAGTCGATTGAAAAAGCGATCAAGGACCTCTTCGACCTTAGGCCGGCGGCGATTATTAGGGACCTCGATTTGAGACGACCTATCTTCAGGCGGACGGCGGCCTATGGTCACTTCGGAAGGACCGAGAAGGGCTTTACCTGGGAGATCACTTCGAAGTTGGACGACTTCAAGTCCGCAATTGGCATCTAGCTCACAAGGGGTTGAAGGTCGTAGTAGCTTGTGGCAGGTCGCCGAGGTAGTAGTCGACGTGGCGGCCCTACACGCACCCTTCTCCTATCTGCTCCCCGATACGATGGCTGAGCTAGTCAAAGTTGGCACGAAGGTCAAAGTTCCATTCGGGCGAAGGATAGACTACGGCTGGATAGTGGAGATCAAAGAGGCGAAGGACGAGGCCGACCTAAAGCTGAAGGAGATCGCCAAAGTAGTCTCGAGGGGACCTTCGAGCGAGGTCGTGGGGGTGTGTACCGCCGCCTCTAGGTTGTGGGGTTGCTCGGCGGCTCAGTTTCTAAAGCTTGCTTCCCCAAAGGTCAACCTTCCTCCAAAACGCAATGGCGAAGTGGAGGTATTAGACCCATCGTCCCCCCAGAGGTTCACCTACGGCGAACGGGCCGGGGTGATATGGGAAGCCCCTAACTTTGACGAGGCGGCTTGGGTCCACTCACTCTATGAGTTCCACAGATCGAGCTACAGATCGATAATCGTGGCCTTGCCCAATGAGTCGCGAGTCGAGGGTCTCTATTCTCGGCTACTCAAACTGGGTATCGAGGCGCTGCGCTATCCCGATGATTATCAAAAGATCGATGCAAACCCTCAATTGGTGCTGGGTTCGAGGAGCGCAATCTTGGCTTCGGTCGGCAGAGTGGGTGCGATCGTGCTCATTGACGCCTGCGATCCTTCGATGCGGGATCAACGCAGCCCATACTGGGAAGCCTGGAGGCTTGCGAAGCTGAGGTCTGACCTTTCTGGCTGTGAGCTAGCGCTTTTGGGGTCGACTCCTCCGATAGAGTCGCTCAACAACGATCTGCGCCAACGAAGCCTGGAGAGAAGCAGGTACACCTCGGGATGGAGTGCGAGCGTCTCCCACTCCAAATTGCTCGATCTAGGGGGCGACCAGCTCGGCAAGATTACGGAGTACCGGTCTATCGCATCGGGTATCGCAAGGCGGTCCCTTCATCCAGTAGATTTCGAATTAGCGATCATCCACAATCGAAAGGGCTTCACCTCACAACTCGTATGTCAAGCCTGCTCGTCGATTCAAACTTGCGAGGAGTGCGGATCCGTGGTGCACGGGGTGGCCGACGACGAGGATAACCCGTTGCGCTCTAAGGTGGAGTCCCTCAGGTCAAAGGTCGTCGTCGACGAGTTGCACTGTCCAAAGTGCCACGCTACAAGGCCAGTGGTCTGTAT
>JABEUO010000156.1 GCA_013044415.1 Acidimicrobiaceae bacterium | reverse complement strand
GCCGATCAGAAACTCTCCACCTAAAGATGAACTACCATTTTGATCAACTGCCACTTTAAACTCCAATTCAAATATTCGATTTCAAAAGCGACGCGGCGTATGGCCCAGGAAAACTCACCTTGAGGATGACGGCTTACTTCCAGACCAACACGTCCGGGTCGACCTTCTAGTAGAACACCCGCGCCACCGCTTCTAATCCGAATCCGGCAAATAGTCTCTGAATTAAAGGATCCACGTGCTAATTAGATAGTTGTAACGCGATCAATTGATCGAAAACGCCGATCGAAAACGCCGATCAAAGCGGATAGCTTGGCAGTAGCTGACGGCTCCTTCCTGATATCGGAATCAGCCCGCTGGAATTCACAACCCCCACCCGTACGACCTTGCAATAGCTATTGGATCAGCCAAAAAGCGGATTAGCTACAAAAGCGGATTAGCCCGACGCCTAAAGGGTCGAACCGGTGGATTCTGCCTTTGCGTCGGTGACATCGATTATTAGCTGTTCTTCGACTACTTTCGGACCTCCACCACAGAAGTCCCACCCTTTATGCCACGAACGGGGGAAGAGCTCGAGGTAGGGTCCTACCGATTTGGCCTTCACCAGCTCATAAAACTCATCCGGCCTCGAAGCACCGTCTTGCCATCGATAACGGGTCTTTCCGATCTCGGCCAATGAGTAGTCTGCGCTAGCTTCACTCCTGCAGACCATGACGCTTTCTGGAAGTATCCCAGACCTTTTCGCTTGGCTATCGGTGGCGATACAGTTCAGGACGCAAAGTGGAACAAAGCCCCACGCCTTTGCGACCTCGTTTCCCCATTCGAGGTGTCGGGCCGGTACCCAGAGAAAGAGGTTCGCTACCTTAGAATAGAAACTACGGACGTCGATAGCCGCTATGTCTTCGACCGCCATCGATGCATAGGGACCGACTCCGTCTGGTTCTACCATCGGCACCTGGGAGAATGCGGCGCTGTTCGGGCGTCTCCAAGGAGGATCGGCGACAATCGTCCGATATGGAGGAGTGAGGCCATTGAGATCCAGGCTGAAAACCACACTAACGCACCTCCCTGGGGAGTCGCTCAAATAAGCCACACCCAAAACCACCCGAAGAACCCGCCAGCGATACCTTGACTATCTGCCGCTTAGTCGGCCGAATCGCATTTCAACGAAAGATCCAAACCGAGTAGTAGCAGTACAATCAAAGACCCAACTAGCAATCTTTCTCCGTCTGATTAACTAATTAGAACCTTCCACCGTATCGGCGACATTGCACGAACTATTAAATAAAAACTCACCAACTCTCTCATTAACGACGGTGTTACTGCTCACCCAAAAACTCAAAGCACAAGACTCACCCCCGATGCTCCTCTGTCACATGGTGGTTTGCCATCCTCAGCTGCTATTTAATCCGCAACCTCGGCGTCGCTACCTAGGTCTGCCTTCATCGGGGTCCCGTGTGATACTGCACGCCCCACCGGTCATAAAAACGGCGGCTGGGGTACAATTTCTCTAAATACCACCCAGTACCCCATAAGTGCCGATCGATCTTCTTGGACTGCCATCTCAGGTTCCCCGGATCGGCTAAGGTCTCTTGCTGTCGATGTTCTACAGAGCGGAGTGTCGGGATCTATGGCCGAAAGGGCAGAAAAGAGAGTTCAAGGTGTCCTTCCCTCGGACTTTACCTATCTGAAGAGAATAAACCCTCGGGCCAAGAGGGTCATCTTGAGGATCAACCACCGAGATGGCCTGGTAGTCACCGTGCCAAAGGGTTTGAGCAAAAAAGACCTCGATTCGATCCTCGTCGAAAAGACCGACTGGATCCTCGCCGGACTGGAGGTCGCAGCCAGACGTAAGCTTGAGGAAATCGCCACGCCACCCCCGCAGCTGATAAAGATTCCGCTATTCGACCAGAGGATCACGGTCGATTACGACTCCTGGCAGATCCAGAAGATCGCTATCGACATCAACGACGCTTCACACATCACCGTCACCCACCCAGACGTCGAGTCGGCGATAATCAACCAGATCATAACCAAGTGGCTCGTTGGGTGGTGCACGCCACACATGAACAAGTTGGTGCGCGAGGTCGCACACAAGAGGGGGTTAGAGGTCGCAAAGGTCGGCGTTCGCCTGCAGAAGAGCCTCTGGGGGAGTTGTTCGGCCAATTCGAATATATCTATGAACCTAAGAACCGCATTCTTAGCCAAAGAGCTCGGACTCTTCGTCATCGACCACGAGTTAGCCCATTTGACCCACCACAACCATTCGGCCGACTTCTATCGGCTTTTAGAAGAGAGACAGCCCGAAGCAAAGAGGTTGAACGCCGAGCTGAAGAAGGCGGGGGCGACCGTACCAAGTTGGCTCAGCTGAAAGCTGTCGATCAAATGTTGAACTGAAGTACTCTTGCTCCAACTAGTTGCTCAATGTCAAAATGTCTTGGCTGAAGCTATCAATCCTGGACAAACCTAGATTGAGAGTTCGGGGTCTTCGGGAGAACTCCCACCAGCCAGGGTTGAAAAAGACCAGTTCAGAGATACCACTTTTTCTATCGATCTTACAAAAGCCTTATTTCTAGGATTTATTCTCTTTTGCGCCGAAAAGGATCAACAGCCCAATAGCAACATCTCTCCTTGCGAAATGTGCGCAGTGGCTTACGATCGGAGCACACTGCTAACCCGGTGATCTGCGACTCGAGCAAGGTCAATCTATCGTCAAAGCGAAACTATTAGCCACGGCAATTCGATTATCATCAAAAGAGTAGCGATCGATGGCAGATCAGAATTCGTCTAGACGCAGCAAACGGGGGGTACCGCAGCTGGTTTCAAATCGAAATGAATTCCCATCCACAGACGACGACACTATCCAGCCGATCGAAGAGATCGACTTTCACTTCGACGTGCTCTGCCCTTGGGCCTACCAGACGTCGCTCTGGGTCAGGGAGGCAAGGGAGCAGTTTGGCTTCAAGATCAACTGGAAGTTCTTCTCTCTGGAAGAGGTCAATCGAGAAGAAGGAAAGAAGCATCCCTGGGAGAGGCCCTGGAGCTACGGCTGGTCTCAGCTTAGGATCTGCGCCTATCTCAGGAGAATCGAAGAGGAGTCCGTCGATTCCTACTACCTGCGTAGCGGGAAGGCACTCCACGAAGAGGGCCGCAAGGCCCACACCGTCGAAGTAGCAAGAGAGCTCCTCGGCGAGATCGGAATGGATCCGAATATAGTAGATCTCGCAATTGCGGATCCGAGCACAAATGATGAAGTACTCGCCGACCATCAAAGGGTCCTCTCCTACGGGGGCTTTGGTGTGCCGACGATGGTGGTGCGGAACAAGGCGATCTTCGGTCCAGTTGTCACCCCAGCTCCAACCGGAGAAGAAGCAAAGGACCTCTGGCGTCTGGTGGACCTCTGGTCTAGGTTCGACCACCTCTACGAGATGAGGCGCCCTAAGACCGACTCCGATCTCAAACACATCGCCGACTCCTTCGATCCCTACCTCAAGGCGAGGGATTGGAGGACCATACAAAATGACGCTCCCTGATCTGATCTTTGTGAAGGGACCAAGACAAAATGGAGGACACTTTGGGAAAGAGCTTGGATAAAGGAGATATCGTTGCCGACCTAGACGAAGTCTGGTCACGGCTGCTCGAGGTTGGTGAGGAGATAGCAGAATCCAAGTGGTCCAACGCTACCTCCTGTCCCGGATGGAGCATCAAGGATAACTTCGCCCACGTTATAGGCACCGAGCTTTCCCTATTGGGGATGGCTACACCCAACTCCGATCAGATCGATCGATCGATCGTAAAGAACCCGATTGGCGAGATGAACCAGCAGTGGATCGAGTCGATGAGGGGGTGGAGCAAGCGAGAGGTCCTCGACAAACTCGCCTGGGTAGCAAAAGAACGGAAGGCTGCGATCGAGAAGATGGACCAGGAGGAGTTCATGAAGCTCGGCCCTTCGCCCGTCGGTGAAGCCCCCTACGCCAGGTTCATGCAGATAAGGATCTTCGACTGCTACATGCACGAACAGGACATCCGCCAAGCCGCATCCCTCGACTTCTACGACCAGGGTGGCGCCGCAGAGGTCTCTCTCCACGAATCGAT
>JABEUO010000029.1 GCA_013044415.1 Acidimicrobiaceae bacterium | reverse complement strand
GCAAGCGAGCGCACTTGAAAAGCTGCGTGAGGCACTCCCATATGCGGCGATAGCAGCCGGATCCGACGGCAACTATCAGGCTTTGCAGATCACCCTCTCGGAGAGCTCCCGAGTCCCCGAAGCACGACTCATTCCCGCACTAAAGAGTCAATGCTCCTCGGGTCCATTTGACCAGAGCCAGTATGTACCTCCGTCGAACATTCAAGGGTAGGCCTGCTGCGGTCTTGGCAAAGCCAAACTCGGGATCGTAGACCAGCGGAGAAGAACATACACTGCCCAGGAAGAAACGAAGGCGGATAGAGATACTTGAACGAGGCAAAAATTGAACTGTTAGCGACAGATCTCGACGGCACATTGCTGAACAGCAGGTCACGAATTTCCAAGGTAAATATTGAGGCGATCCAAAAGGCCAAACGCCGCGGGATTGCCACGATTGCAGCCACCGCTCGGTCCCCCCGTTCAACCGCAGAATTCGCCGAAATAGCGGGCCTCGGTCCCGTAGCCATCTGTGCCAACGGGGCTATCGGCTGGGACCTTGTAAGCAAGACCGAGATCTGGCACTCATTGATACCCGCCGATGACGCAATAGGTCTTATCCATCAGATTAGGTTGGTGGCCCCCAATGTGCGCTTCGCAAGGGAGTTCGGGCTGTCATTCACCCCAGAGGCTGGGTTCTTCCCCGATGGGAGCGCTTATCTAAATATAAGTGAAGCGGTGCAGTCGATCACCGAAGAACAACTCGAACTCGGGGCGACCAAAATCCTAATGAGGCCGATGGGGATCGGACAGATGGAGCTCGCTCGGCTTATTTCCGAATACTCAACCGAGAAGTTTTCGATCACCTTCGGGTCAATCGATTGGGTCGAGGTGATGGTTAGTGGGGTCACCAAGGCAAGCGGACTCCTCCGTGCGTCAGCGGCCCTGGGAGTAGAGCCATCTATGGTGGCGGCGATCGGAGACCATCTAAACGACATCGAGATGCTAAGGGAAGCCCAGGTGGGTGCTGCGGTAAAGAATGCACACCCAGAGCTGATCGAAGTTGCCGACATTGTCGTCCCCTCTAACGATGAAAATGGCGTAGCCCATTTCCTCGAGCGCCTGATACGTTGCGACTACTAGCGTTCCTCGAGTCGTGGCAGTATTTCAACGTCAATCACACTTTGGCCGTGAAATTCTCAACTTTAGACCGATGACGGGATCATCGAGCAAGTAGACCACTTGCCAAAAAGGATGTCACAAATTAGCTAGCGAAAACTCCTGCCAGATACCCACAAGTTTGAAACACCAGCAATAGAGCGAGACCTTTTGACGGCTTTCGTCAACCACCAAAGCTCAACGAAGTGGTGGTCGTAGTCGAGGGTGCCAGGGTGGTAGAAGTAGTCGAGGCTCCCGACAAGGTAGAAGTCGTCGTCGTGGAACCACCTACCCCGGTCGTCGACGAGGCTTTGGGCAGGGTCGTCGTGGTCGTCGTTGATGTTGTCGTGGTCGTTGAAGTTGTTGTAGTCGGCCGCGGCGCTTCGGTAGTTGTGGTAGTTGTAGTCTGGGTCACGGCTATCGCCGGCACGAGAATGGTCGGTGGCGGTGGAGCCGGACGATTGTCGGCGTAGACCATAGCCGAAGCGATGAAGATCACTACCAACAGCCAGGTCGAGCGCCGAACACTTTTTATAGACAACTCAAACCACCTGTTGGATTATCGGGGAGTTCGCAGATCCGCTAAGGAGCTTCGCATCATCTAGAGCCTCAAGCAGTCTAAGCCTCAGTTCACGAGCTACCTCCCACTGCCTGGCCGGCAGGGTGCGGACCAGAACCCTGAGCTGGAAATATCCGATATGTATCGCCTCGATGCCGGTTACTACGGGTGGTGCGAGGAGGTACTGTGACCACTCCTCCTCTTTTCCAAACTCCAAACAGATCCTCCGCATCAGTTCGATGGTCTCTGACTTGTGCGATTCGATGGGAACCTGGACGTCAAGGACTACCTGTGACCAATCCTTCGACATATTAGCTACCTGTCTTACCTCGCCATTAGGGACCACGATCAGTTCACCATAAAGCGTCCGAATCCTGGTAATCCGCAAGGTAAGTTCCTCAACCGTCCCAGACACACCCACCGTAGCACCGGGTGCCGAGATAGTTATAACGTCGCCGACCCCAAACTGCCTCTCCGCGAAGATAAAAAATCCCGCCAGCAGGTCTTGCACCAGCTTTTGGGCACCGAAACCAAGGGCGACCCCCATGACCGTTGCCGGTGCGACGAGCGAACTGATCGGCACTCCAACACGAATAATTATCATCAAGGTCGAGACGAAGTAGATTACCGACGTAACTCCCCAACCCACCGCCTGGACCATAGCGTGGACGTATTTGGATCTCTCCGACCTCACAAGCTCGTCATGGACCTCGGTCTTAGCCCTTCTTACCAGGCTCGACTCGGCACTATTCGAAATCCACCTAGTAAACCTCGCAGCCAACACGGAACCGACTGCGATCATTACTATTTCTAGGCCCCTGGTTTTAGACCAGGTCCCTAGTTGGAAGATCTCGTTGTGGAAAGAACTCGTCAAAAATATCGCCAATCGGCCGACCTATCCTTTGGACACCTCGATGAGAAGCTATCAACCTCCAGGCTACATCCGGCATTACAAAAACTAGCTCTGACCTCAGAAAAGGGGTCGCAATATACAATTCGAACCCGAAGATGGCAGGTGACATCCACCAGGACGGACAATTCCTCGTTGGCGTCGTTGACCGATCCCTTGACAAATCGATCGAGGACCGAATTAGAGTTCACTAAACCCGGACGGTCCAACTGCGCAAACATAATGCAGTTTGCCAATAAGAGGTGAAATGGCTTGACCACCAGGTAGGATGCTTGGCTCGCAGGCCCAGATGGCTAGGCAGAAAAAACCGGGATAGTCACCTCACGATGTCGTCACGGAACGGTGTCGTCATACCACGATCTCGGTCAATGTCGCCAGCTAGCTTCCACTAATTCAAACTCAGCGGCAGTGTATAACCACTGAAAAGTTGTCTACCGGATGACCACAAGTGATCCCGAGCAACCGGCGGCGGTAGCAGGTTTGTCTTCGGCCCGTGTCGTGGCACGTGGCGGACCGGTTCGGCATGACAATAGCCCGAGAATGGCAATGGGCCAACCTGACCCAAACAACTGGCAATCAGTTAGGGGAGGCCCCTAACCAACGGTGTCGATCACCGTGTCGAGATCTCTTTGACCTCTCTTTTTTCATCGGAATCGCTGAGACGACACTCTATTGTCCTACCCAAAGCAAAATAGTAACCAAGCTGCCGATACTTCCTCAACAACCCGATCGCCAGTTCTTCGTCGAGGTCGAAGGCGATAAATCCAGCTTCCCGATAGCTTGTATCAGCCGACGATCCGATACATGGCAAAAAGTCCACCGACAGGGCGGCGAGGTCCATCGCGAGTTCAGCGTTTTTCCGCTCATTCTCTTCGAGGTCCACCTCCTCACCCATCGGATTCCAGGCGGTAAGTACCACTGCGCTACGAGCGCCAAAATACTCTGTTCCACAATCACGTAGCTCGACCCGGTCGCCCTGGGGGAGGAGAACATCCAGCCGAGCTGTCAGGTACTCCTCCCACAGCTCCTCAGTTATCTCACGCAACCTTGCCCTCCGGATTAAACTCAGCACCCACCCGATTGAAAACTCCATCGTAATAACGCCTCAGAAAGTTGACTACGAAATCGCTAACACGCAACGAAGCGTCCTCAACGTCCTTGGTTTCGCCTTTTGACCACCTAATCAGGTACGGTACGGAGAAATCCTCACTCTGGATTCCGAGAGTACCTAGGATGAGATAGGCAGACGATTCAGCCTCTAGTTCTGCCGTCGGTACTTCAATGTCCGCCCTGTTGTGCATCGTTGCATGCGCCAGCTCGTGCAGGACGGTCTTTACCTTTTGGAGTGGTGGAAGGCCCCTAGCAACCACCACCGACCGGTCGGTAAAATTCGTCTGCCCATTGCACCCCTCCAGTTCGCCAAAGTGCACTGAAAAGCCCAGCTTCTCGACCTCGGCAACGCAGAAATCAAAGAGGAATTGATCCGCCTCGCCTTCCAGGAAGCAAGGGAGCAAGGGCTCGGGGATCGCCTCACCCTCGGTTTGAGAGATATCAAAGACCGTCGCCGACTTGAAGTACCTAAGTACCGGCTCGACTTGGCCCAGAGAACCGCTCGACTTTGAAGTGACCGGGACACAGATGCGAAGACCTCGCTCACCCCGCTTCACATGGCGTCCCCGAGTCAGCCATGCTCTATAACCCATAACAATGCTCGGAGTGAAACCCCTCTCCCTGGCCTGCGAGAATATCAGAAGGGTATTCCTAGCAGAGTAATTCGGAAGTTTCGCCGCAAATTCTAAAAACTCCCGATAACCGCCGGAAGAGACCACGGAATCCAAGGCTTCGATAAGCCGCCTTTGAACGGCACCAACTTGTAATTTAAAATCAGGTTCTGCCACAGCTATGCGCCCCCGTTGATCGTTGCACAACTTGGGGCCCACGCCCGATACAACAAAACCATAACTGGTAACTGTGACAGTCGCCGGACAAAGAAAATGGGGCCGCTCCACCCGGAACGACCCCATAACTTACAACTTCTCTAGTGGATTCTTCTCCTCTGAAGAAATCCCATAAAGACCGCCAAGATAAATACTCCTAGGGGAATAAGCAAAGTCAAATCGCCCCCTGCTGGGGTATTCGACGGTGTTACCACACCGAGCATCCGATCACCTCCTAGTAACTGGTCAGGCCGAAAAGAGCTAACCCTCATCGGCAGATCTCGTGGCCCCCAGCGCAGCTGAAGGCCACATCTTCGAATAGCTAAAGTACGTAAAGCAGGTACCAGACGACGATGCTCAGCACCGCAAAGTAGGTCCAAAAGACGGTAAAGCCATCAAGGGAAGCACGAAAGTTTTCCGCACTGGGCTGGCTTGAGACTCCAATTCCGCCGTCTTGGGCGGTCAATTTCCGAGACCTAATCGAACGAGCGACCAGCGTCTCCAACCAGTACATGCTTAGCAGTATTACTAACGCATTCACCGGGCCGCTAGCCACATATACCCCGGCATAGCCGGAAGAACCCGGCATAAAGTTCAGCCTTGTAAGGATCCATATCTGAAAAGCGCCCGCAAGCACACCCAGACCTAGTGCCGCCAAAGCCCCCACCTGCCAGTCGATGGTGATCCCCATTCGAAGCCTTCGGTTCACCACCTGCATTATGACTGCACTTGCGATGATGAATGCCAGAATTATGGTTCCTAACAACGGGGAGGCTTTAATACCATTTGGGTCCCAAAGCCCGTGCGAATTCAAGGAACGGAGGTAGAAGTAGGAGAAAACCAAGCCACCAAATAGCGTGGAAACCACGGCTATCAAGGTCCTAGAAGCACTCCAAATCGCTCCAAGGTTAGCGTCGTGGTAGTACTGCTCCTCGTCCACGGTCACATTTTCGCTGACAGCGTTGCTCATATTTCACCCCCACTACTCACTCCGACCGCACTTGGTTCAACGGGCTTGAGATCCGCAACCGGTAGGGCGTTCGGATCCCCATACTCATACGGTCCAGACAGGATCACCGGAATCTTGTCAAAGTTACCCGGTGGGATAGGATAACCGACCTGCCACTCAAGACCACGAGACTGCCATGGATTTAGCGGACTCTTCGGCCTGGTAACCGCTAGCTGCCAGACGAAGGTGATCACAAAGAAAGTCAAGGAGAGTCCCAGGACATAGGAGGAGATCGTCACCCACTGGTTCAGGTGCTGGAGCCTTGCCGCATACTCGAAGACCCTTCGAGGCATACCCAACAGTCCGAGGACGAAGAGTGGCAAGAAGGTCGAGTTGAAGGAGACAAACATCGTCCAGAAGTGAATCTTTCCCCACTTCTCGTTCAGTTTTATCCCAAAGTAAAGCGGCGAATAGTAGTAGATGGCCCCCATCACCGCAAAGATCAGCTGACCCATGATCGTGTAGTGGAAGTGTGCCATCACGAAGTAGCTTCCATGAACGGTCACGTTCACCGGAACGTCAGATACGTACACTCCGGTGATTCCTCCGAAGAGAAAGTTGAAGAAGACCGCCAGCATGAAGAGCATCGGCACGTCGAAACGCATCCTCGCCCTCCACAGCGTCCCGAGACCCACTAGGTAGATAAACCCGGTAGGAATCGATATCAACTCCGTGGTAAGCATGAAGAGCGGCCGCATGTCGGGATTCATCCCACTCTGGAAGAGGTGATGCTGCCACACGAAGAAGCTCAAGACGGCGACTCCGACCATACCAGCGACAGCGGTACGGTAACCAAAGAGCGGTTTTCGGGCAAAGACTGGAAGAATCTCCATTGTCAGACCGAAACCTGGTAGCGCCAGTAGATAGACCTCGGGGTGACCGAAGAACCAGAAGAGGTTCTCCCACAGGAATGAACTACCGCCGTGTCCAGCGTAGAGCATCGCAGTCTGCACGCTCCTATCGAGTCCCATTACGTAGAGTCCGTCGATCAGGATCGGCACGGATAGGAGCATGGTAAATGCGACGGTGATCATGCCCCAAGCGATCATCGGCAATCTACTCCATCGCATCCCCGGAGCACGGTAGTTGATGATCGTCGCAGTCATATTGATCGAACTGGTAATCATCGAGAATCCAAGGAGTGCAAAGCTAAATAGGTATGCATCCTGCCCTACACCCTGCTGTATCGAAAGCGGGGCGTATCCGGTCCAACCAGATTGGAAGCCACCCTGCCATAGAGCCGACAAGAGGATTATGTAAGCCGCAGGAGTGAACCAAAACGCCGCCGCCTCCAACCTAGGGAAGGCGACCCTCTTAGAGCCGATCATCAATGGCACTAGATAGTTTCCAAAAGGACCCATGACGACCGATGTCATCATCATCATCATCATGGTGCCGTGCTCGCCAACTATCTCGAGGTATGTCGCCGGTCCCCAAATATGGTTCGTCGGCGAAAGCAGTTCTGTCCGGATACCCATTGCTAATAGGCCAGCGGTAAAGAAGTAGAAGAGCATGCCGAAGAGGTACTGGATTCCAACCACCTTGTTGTCCAGCGTGTACCGGAAGTACTTCATTACCCCCGGTTCATACTCGTACTTCTCTGCCGGCGGCTCTATGCCTGCCATCTTTTGAATCGGATAGTTCAGGATCCCAAGACCCAAAAACCATCCGATCGTACCGAATATAAAGCCGAGAAGGATAGCAACATCATTTTGGCCAGACCCGACTACCTGCTGGTAACCGCCGGCGATTGCGTTTCCCATCCAGTGTCCAAAGAGGTATCCAAGAACTCCGACTATCAGTCCAGTAAAGACATTAAGCCGAAATCCCTTCTTCTCCTCGGCTACTGCTCGACCTCCATCGCCACCTTGGGCGATGCTCGTCGTCTTTATAGCCACAAAACCCTCCAAAAGTTCTCACACGAACCAGTCAAATAGATCCCATCCCAACTAAGCCGTGGTGCCATTTGGATCCCCACTTGGGTAATAGCCTCCACCGGCTCCGGTGTAGGACGGCGTATAGGTCAGAGCGAACTTCGGCAATAGTTTGGTAACAGTAGCGTTCTGCTTTTGCATCTGTGTTGCCCAGTTATAGAACTGCTGCTGCGAGACGACATTGCCGTAGTTGTACATCGCTCCGTGCCAAATTCCACACAGCTCGTCACAACGTACCGTGAAGCGCCCTAACTGCAGGGTTTTGGCATAAGCCACGTTGTTGACATCCGGGTTTGCGTCGGCCTTCACCCCTAGCTGATAGGCCCAGAAGTCGTGGATAACGTCGATCGAGGTCACGTCGAATTGAATTTGGGTGTTGACCGGAAGGTTGATAGAAGTCGTCTCCATCCCGCCAAACTGGGGCCACCTATAGGTGAACCGCCACTGTTGAGCGATCACCTGGACGACGAGTTTGACCGGGGTCGAAGGCGTCCATATCGGACTCGGACCCTCTCCACCACCCGCTCCAGCGGGAACAATCAATTCGTAGGTGCCGAACCCGGCGAGGAAAAGAACCAGGGTCGCAGTGATCACGTACCAGGCCGTCTGGGTTTTGACATTTCCCTTTACGTAGTATCCGTCCGGCCTATCCCTGCCCCCGCGGAACTTGGCAATCGAATAGAAACCGAAGGTCCAGAGGAAAAGCAGTACCGGTATGGCGAGGACACTAATCACCTTGATGTCGAATTGCTGTCCCCTCGCCTGATCGGTCATCGCACCAGGCGGCATATGAGGACCGTAGACAAACCACACAAAGTAATCAGCGATGATCGCTACTACTAGCCAGATCCCGACGATTTTTCGGACGTGGCTTCTCCCCTCTGCTTGAGTGAATTCTGAGGTGCTCTCGGTAGTGGTCACTTCCCTACCACCTCGATAAACCCGCCCATATATCCCAATGAAGTCATCGGACCGCCGTTTCCATTTAGGTAGCCGAGGCCACAGGGCACAAAGCACTGCCAACGGTACTTATGGGTCTGACTACCGGAGAAGAAGGTGAACTTAGTCACCGTGTGAGCCTCCGACGTATTGCATGGACCGGTGCTACAGAAGTTCTTCGCACTGGCACCGACCCCATAGAGGGGGACCTGGATTCCAAGTCCGGGCACGACAAAAGTATGGGCGATACCATTTCCAGTCGTTGGGTTTGGATTAATGATCCTATCAGCAGTGCCATTGAGGGTCACTGTCCCGCCTTGGACCCCAGCAACTTGGGACCAAACGGGGTTCCTCAAGGCACCGCCAGAATCGTATTCGTACACCGTAACGTGGACGTTCGTGTCCACCGGAACGGTAACCAGTGTCGTTTGGTGCCAGACTCCCTTTGCATCTTGAACCCAATAGCCAACCCAGTTTGGATGAGGACCAACTCCAACGGCCCCATCTACCTGCATAACCAGATTGACACTGTTAGGCTGCGATGCCGACGGAATAGCACTTACTACAGC
The DNA here is from genome assembly GCA_013044415.1 of Acidimicrobiaceae bacterium. GTDB lineage: Bacteria > Actinomycetota > Acidimicrobiia > Acidimicrobiales > Acidimicrobiaceae > JABEUN01. The sequence continues at coordinate 5,120 of JABEUO010000029.1, read as the reverse complement.
AGGCGAACTGCGAAGATATCCAAAAATACCGTAAAGGATCAGTGCGATCCCGGCGGCAAAGGATACCAAAACAGCGCCAATTCTTGCCCCCTTCGACAAGCTAACCCCCCTTCAAGGTCTTGCTAACTTCCCTTACCAATAGGCGAAAATCGCCCTCCCAACCCCAAAGTCCGGCTCGCCGGGCATTGGGGTAATCGGCCGACCTCATAAGGCGCTCCCGAGTCGCCAGATAAGATCAACCGAACTCTTCACCACATGACCACCCTGTCATATGGCTACGCCGATAAAACTCCTAAAGGGCCTTCTGCGAGAAGACCGCTATTCCTTTTCCCCACTGCTCAATCTGAGAACCCGAAACCCTGGCGGCCTGAGCAACGTATTTAGCCTGACCAGTTGGCCCCAAGAAGTAGTAGTAGGATGTGTGGACGACGTCACCGGTCGGATTCGGCTGGACGAAGATGCCAAACTCCTTCCAGACCGCCTTTAGCTGCTTAGTAGACCCGGTGAAGTAGTACCAATTCTTCAGATTTGACAGTCCATGGCTCTGCGAGAACTGCCTAAGCTCGGCGGTCGACTCATGGTATTGATTCACATTTACCGCCACGAATGCGACATTTGACGCAGCGGATCCGAGTTGCTTATCTGCGTCCACGAGTTCCTTTGCCACTATTGGACAGATGTCGGTGCACTTGGGATCCATAAACTGCACCACCACCGACTTGCCCCTGAATGCCGCCAGGGACATCTTTTGGCCGTTCTCATTCGTAAGGTTGAAATTGAACTGCTGGGTTCCAACAAATGGACTGAGACCCATAATGTTCGCCAGGTTGTTCTGCTGGTTTGTAATCGCTCGATCATGGATTATCACTCCAGCGGCCACTCCCGCTACGATCAAGCTCCCACCGATTACGTACCCTAGGGCACCACCAAGACCCCTCTTCTTTGGTGGCTCCGGGGCGTTTGGTGTAGCTTGGGCAATCTCAGTCGTCGTCATCTAGAACTCCTAAAAAGAATCCCCCCGACACGGCACTCCCCAACCAGAACAGATCGAAATTCGGGCCAGAGCATCACAAGACCCTCCCGCTCTCCGCCTCTGAAACCAGCTGATTTAGCTGGCTCTGAGATATCTGCCCGGCAACTTCAGCAACGACTTTCCCATTAGCACCGATCGCAAAGGTGGTCGGCAGACCATACAGACCGTAGGGACCGGACATAGCGCCGTTTGAATCTGACACCAGCGAATAGCCAACCCGATCCTTGGTAACCAGAGCCCTGGCAGAAGACGCAGAATCGTTCTCGTCTATCCCGATAAAGTCGACCTTTGACGATGACGCCTTGGCCGTGGTGGCAAAGAAGGGCAACTCGGCCTTGCACGGGGAACACCACGAAGCGAAGAAGTTCAACACCACAGGGTGACCCCTGAAGCTAGCGAGGGAGAGGCTCCCCTTGCCGAAAAGCGTCGGCAAGGAAAATGCCGGAGCCGCCTTGCCTGAAAGATTGCTAATCGTTGGCTTTACTGGGGCGGATGCAACAGGCGCCTTGGTCGCCCCCAACGAGACGATCACCGCATAGACCACCAGCACAAAGGCGACCGTGACCGCCCCCATAGCTATCACCAGCTTGACCGGCGAACTACCGCCTCTCTTTAGCGCAGCGGTAAAGAGGGAGTCCCTCTCGTTGTTGCGCTTCATGGTCGAACTAGGGGTGCCGGACAACGACGTCCACCCCCATCGCTACGAAGAGCATCGTCAGGTAACTGATCGAATAGGAAAAGACCCTCATGGCGACCTTAGGGGACTCGCTCTGCCTTAGCTTGATGGCATAGTAGATAAAACCGATCCCGAGCAGCAGCGCCGCCGAATCATAGATTAGTCCCAGGTGTGCCACTGGCCCAAGCAGAAGCGATACACCGGTAAGGAGCACAGAATAGATAAGGATCTGGTTTGCGGTCTTTCTGAATGTCGCCACCGCTGGGAGCATAGGGACCTTCGCATTTGCATAATCTTCCTTGTACCTGAAGGCCAACGCCCAGAAATGCGGCGGGGTCCAAAGAAAGATGATCGCAAACATCAAAACCGGAGCGAGGTCCAGCCTGTCGGTGACGGCCGCCCAGCCTACTAGTACGGGCACCGCCCCTGCGGCTCCGCCTATAACTATGTTCGAAGAGGAGGACCTCTTGAGCCACATGGTGTAGATAAATACGTAGAAGAGGGCCGCGGAGAGGGCCAAAATAGCGCTCAATAGATTAACTGAGCTCCAGAGGAGTAAAAATGATACCGCCTCTAGTGCGATCGCGAACATTAGAGCACCTGAGGGCGAAACCTCACCGGTAACTAGCGGTCTGTTCTGGGTCCTCTTCATCATCGCATCGATGTCTCGGTCGAACCACATATTCACTGCGTTAGCTCCACCAGCGGCTAATGTCCCACCGAGCACCGTGTATACAATTTTCAGGGGGGAGGGTATAGCTTGGTTGGCAACGACCATCGCTGGAACGGTGGTGATCAACAGCAGTTCGATGATCCTCGGCTTGGTCAAAGCAAGGTAGGCCCTCATCGTCTTTGTGATCGAAACCGGCCTAGTTGCGGTTATAACAGAGTTCATCACAGCCCTTGTGTCCTCGACTCAGCCAATTGGACCATACGGGTCAATGAGCCGGGTCTACTTTCACTTTCCCTACTCTATATCGATACTGAAACTAAAAATAGTAGAAAAAAACATTCTCGAAACTTAACTTACTACATCAACGAACTTATTCTCACCTAATTCCCAGAGAAGAGAACCCGATGACGATGAACGACAGAATATTGCGGCTTAGGGGGCGGATTTCTGAATCCGCCTTAGATGGGATTATTCTCACTGACCTGCCATCTATCAGATACTTTACGGGCTTCACTGGCTCTTCAGCAACAGTTTTCATTTCCGCAGAAGAATTAGTGGTGACCACCGACGGCCGATACGAAACCCAGATAAGGGTCGAACTAACGGCCGCCGGATTAGTGAATTCCGATTACAAACTGGTAATTGGATCGATCTCCGATCAGATCAAAGCCATCTCTCAAGCGGTAGCTAAAGGTGCTCGGATCGCCTTAGATCCGAACTCCACAACTTGGGGATTTGTAAATATTCTCCAAGAGTTTCTCTCCCAAAAAGCAGAACTTCTCCCCCAAGAGAACCTCGGGGCCCAACTACGAAGATCTAAAGATAAAGCAGAGTTGGCTCAGTTGCAAATGGCGGCTCAAATCGCCGATGAGGCGCTAAAGCGGTTAATTGGTCAGCTTAAAGTTGGGGTCTCAGAGAGGGACTTTGCACACAATCTGGACGAAGAGATGTACCTCCTCGGCTCGTCCGAGCCATCCTTTGCTACCATTGTCGCCTCTGGGGAAAACTCTGCTATGCCCCACGCCCATCCCAGCAGTCGACGATTCAAAGCCGGCGACATGGTAGTAGTCGACTTCGGAGCGACTTACGAGGGGTACCACTCCGACATGACCCGGACCTTCGTGTTGGGTGAACCTACCGAAGAGCAGACCAAGGTCTATATGGCGACCAAGGAGGCGCAGGCCCTAGCCATCTCGGTAGTCAAAGAGGGGGTACCGGCTGGATCCCCGGATAATACGGCCCGCGAATACCTCGATTCATTGGGTCTTTCGGAGTATTTCAGCCATCCGATAGGGCACGGCGTGGGTTTAGAGATCCATGAATCACCGATACTGCATGGCTCGAACCTGTCACCTTTGATCTCTGGAGAAGTGGTAACCATCGAGCCCGGGGTATATATAGAAGGGAAGTTCGGAGTCCGCATCGAGGACATGGTCCTCGTCGAAAAGGACGGCTGTACCTTGATCACCGCCTTTGATCAGAGCTGGATCGTATAATAGGGTCCCGAGTTATTGGGGTCTCTTGGCGAGCTACACGCATTGACGGGGACTTTTCTTGATAGCGCAGCTCGTCTTGGCTCTTTTATTACCTTTTTACCTTTTACCGCTCACCTTTTACATCCTTATCAATTTCGAAGCCCCTTCGTTAGTCCCCTCGACGGAAACTGGCACCCATTAAATGCGGGGCTGAGGCGGCTCTACTCATGGCCATTAACGCCCTGATTACCCTAGTTGCGAACCAGGACCGCCGCGAAGTGGCTAGAATCTTCGATGCGCAAAATTCGGTGTGCAATAAGTTCGGAGAATAATTCGTGGCTGTCTCAACCTCAACCAGCGACTTCAAAAACGGAATGACTTTGGTCCTACCAGATGGACTATTCAGCATTGTCGAGTTCCAGCATGTCAAACCTGGAAAAGGTGGAGCATTCGTACGCACGAAACTGAAAAACCTCAAATCTGGTGCGGTTATAGAAAGAACCTATCGATCCGACGAGAAGTTGGATCAGGCGATAATCGACAAGAGCGACATGCAGTTTCTCTACCGGGACGGCTCCCAGGTGGTCTTTATGGACACCAACACCTACGATCAGATCCAGGTAGAAGAGTCAGTACTGGGAAATGCTGTCAACTTCCTCAAAGAGGGTGACATCGCTACGCTCAGTACCTACGAGGGTTCTGTAGTAACCACCGAACTCCCTGCCGCCGTCGAGCTAACCGTGGTTGAGACCGAACCGGGCATCCAAGGTGACAGGGTTTCTGGGGCCAGGAAACCGGCAACCCTGGAAACTGGGATTGTCGTTCAAGTTCCACTGTTCGTAAATATTGGCGAGAAGATAAAAGTGGACACTAGGTCGGGCGAATACCTGACCCGTGCCTAAGTCCACATTCGATGCCTAAGAGCAAAAAGTCATTCAGAGAACGCACCCTTTCTCTACTCTACGAAGCAGAGATCAAAGGTCTGAAGCCCAGTCAAATAATCGAGGAGATAGAGGTTGACGAAGATCGCTTCGTGACCTCTCGTCTTTTGGCCGTTGAGTCCCACCGGGAAGAGATCGACAAGATGATCGATTCCCACTCCTTAGAGTGGGAGCTCAACAGGATGCCACTGATCGACTTGTGCCTTCTGAGAATTGCGGTGTCCGAACTCCTCGAGGATCACCACCCACCCAAGGCGGTGATCATCTCTGAAGCCGTCGAGCTAGCCAAGAATTTCTCTACCGACTCGTCGTCTAAGTTTGT
>JABEUO010000155.1 GCA_013044415.1 Acidimicrobiaceae bacterium | reverse complement strand
TGTCCGGCTAATTAGGAATATTTAGAGATAAAGTTTATCGAATTTCGTTTGAATAGATCTAGCCAAAAGAGGCTGTATTGATCAACGGTAGTGTTCGGAATTGATCCCAGTTCAATTATTGAACGGGGATGTCTCAGGCCTTTTTGGCCTACTGAAAAGGAGACTTAGACGGGTTTTATCGCCCCCTCGTCGACGGTGAGCCAGCAATCATCACCGTTTGCCTCGCGGGATTTAGACAGAGTTGGACAGTTCGAGTGCAGGAGAAGAGCGGCGAGCTTACCTCTAATGGCCAATGTGGATGAAAGGATTTCGTTGCGCTCTAGGCTATTGCTATGAAGGTATATTCTAGGTGTACCGCTGGTCGCTTGGTAAAGTTGCCTATACCTCGCCGGATTCGATTTGCCCCGGGATCTATTGGCCTTACGGATTAGTGAAAGGTTCGTTCGAATCAACTTTATGACCAGCTACTGCGCTGGAGCGGATCGATCCTGCATATGATTCAACGTGTGAAGCTGGTTCTTATAAGACACGCAAAGGCTGGCTCAAGCGACCACTTTGCTGGTGAAGACTTCTATCGTCCGCTAAGTAAGCCCGGAGAGCGACAAGCACTGGCTATCGCTGACTTGGCTAATTTAGCCGGGGCAGATGCAATCATATCTAGTCCATACCTAAGGTGCATCCAGACCGTTCAACCGCTATCCAGACGGCTTGATATATCAATAATGACCGATCCGATATTGGGAGACGCTACAGCATCTCGTGAATTGAAAATATGGCTGGACAGGACGGTAACAGGTGGGCCAGGATTCAAAGTTGTTTGTTCACACGGCGACGTCATCCCGGTGATGGTTAAAGCTATTTTTGAATTGCGTCCCATCATCGATTACCCCAATCTTTGCGCCAAGGGGTCACTGTGGAATTTTGAAATTGAAGGTGGCATGATTTCGGCAGCAAGCTATCAGGAACTCGATGGGTTGCTTTGGAATGCTGACCTTTGATATTTAAAGATTCTAAAGATATCGTCTACATTGTCCGATAGTTAATCCTGGTTCTAATTTTGACGGCCGCAGAGTTTTGTGGTGAAACGATTATCAGCAGCGCGATCAATTAGTGCTGAATCTGGTAGGCCGTCCTGAAGTGGTGGGTTCAGCTAGTGGCGGAGCGTTCACGAGGTATGGGCTTGGGCGATGAACAAGTAATGGGCGCGCCCTTTGGGACTAGAATTGGCCGACTTCGAGATGCAGTATCCTCACTTGCGCAGCAGGCAAAGGGTGAGCTTCATCTTGCCGGAGTCGTCGTGTATGTGCTCGATGAGGAACTCGGTTACTATCGGCCGCTGGGCCTCTTTGGATCTGATGGACCGGACATCGATGGCGATGATGACCAGCTCTATTCGATTCTTAGACGTTACGAAGTTTCCGCTCTAGTCAGTTCGTCTTCGGTGTCCGTGCTTTCGTCGGATAATGTCCCCGAAGGATTGGAGATCGCCAAGAAGTGTCTTTCGTCCTCTGATGACTATTTAGTATTGGACCTACGCTACGACGGCGTGGAAGTTGGATTTGGCTTTGCCGGGGTCGACCCTGCCTTTTTTTCTCCAGACACCGATGGAACCGGCGCTCTTGCCTGGTTCATAAGCAGATTTTCCAAGAATGTCTCCTCTCTGTTGGAGCTTTCCAATTCAAAGCGATCAGAGACGATCCTGGAGCTTTCTGACTCTGTAGGTTCGTCACTCATCTCTGGTATAGAGTCCAAGGAGGTGTTGGAGCGGGTCGTTAGGGGAGCGCAAAGGGTATTTAAAGCGAGCGAGGTTTTGTACTTTATCAGCCAGCAGGGATCATTGACGATAGACCCGATATCCTCGAACCCTAGTTTCCAGAGTGAGGCCTGCGCTGAGACGAGCGAGAAGTTCTGTGGCTACGTCGCCGAGACAAAAAAGTCGATCCTGGTTGGAGACTTAAAAGCCTCGGAGATTTTTGATATTGACGGAGCTAGCGTCGCAGCCTCCGTAGACGGCCTTTCAAATGTTGACGTTAGATCCGCTATGGCTTCGCCAATTATTGGAGACCAAGGAGGAGTGCAAGGCGTTCTCTGTGTGGTGCATCCTAAGCCTGGGATGTTCAGACGTGGCGACCTAAAGGTCTTCGAGGGAATCTGCACCAAACTGTCGGGGATCTTGCAGAGAGAATCGCTCATCACCAGTTTTCGGCGCCAGGTGCGCGAGCTGGAATTGGTAAGGCGTATGTCTATCGCAACCTCGGGAGCAGAGTCCTTTGAGATACTCGCGCGTGAAGTCGGCCAGGTCCTCAAAGAGGAGCTTGGTATTAGCGCAGGGTACCTTATGGTCGACTCGAAAGACGAACTTTCGAGCAACATAGTGTTGAGTCTCATCGAACCTGGAAATTACCTTGGATTCGAGACCTTTGTCGAAGACAATCTTGTCGAGGGCAAGTTCGTCGAGGGATACGAATCACCGATACCTTTAGTCTTTGGCGACGTCGTGGTTGGGAGACTCATCATCGCCAGGTTGGAAGACGCAAATCCTACGTCGGAATGGATCAATATCCTCCAGACGATTTCGCATCAGGTCGGTGCAGCCATTGCGAACATTGAGGCGCTTTCATCTTCGGCTGAGGCTGCAAAACTCGCTAACCTCTCCGCTCAGGTAGCCCACCGTGAGGCGGAGAAGATACAGGCGATCACAGATACGGTGCGCGACGTAATCATTGTCTTTTCAGGTGACGGAAACATCGAGTACGTAACACCGTCGATCAGGGATATCACCGGTCTTTCGAGCGAAGAGGTGAGAAATCTAGGGCTGAGGATTATCGAGTCAAAGTCCAGGGTGCGCCTCTTTGGTGAAATTCGAGTGATGATGGAGAAGTACGAGGCCGATGGATTGACGGAACCGTCAAACCAAGCTATCGAAGTCGAGATATTCAATCAGAGTGGAGGTTTGGTACCCCTTGAGGTCAAAGTTGCCCTGCTGCACTCGACCGATGGGAGGGTGGAAGGCTTCGTCGCCTCCGCAAGGGATATTTCGGAGCGCAAGCAGTTGGAGGAGAGCCTGAGGCACTCCGCACATCACGATCCACTTACCGGACTTCCAAATAGAAGATTTCTCGAGCAGCGACTAAGTGACGCCTTGGTGAAGAGGATCAAGACAAGTACCGAGGCGGCCCTTCTATTTATCGACCTGGACGGATTCAAAAGGATAAATGACACTCTAGGTCACGAGGCGGGTGACCAGGTTCTCCTCGAAGTCGCAGAGCGAATTTTGGCCTGCATCAGGCCATCAGATATGGTGGGCCGGCTCGGAGGGGACGAGTTCGTCGTCCTTATCGAGGGTGTGGCTGACGGGTGGATTCCATCCACCATCGCCCGGAGGATAACTGAGTCCCTAGAGCAGCCGATGAAGATTGCCGAACAAAAATTAAAGATCTCGGCGAGTATCGGTATTGCGGTCTCCTCTACCCAGACCAACGACGCATCAGACCTGCTTAGAAGGGCTGATGCCGCAATGTACGGTGCGAAACGTTCCGGAACCCATATCGCAGTTGGAGACGAAAGCATCGCCTTGCCCTCGGACAATAGCCTTCTTTTGGCACCGGAGCTCCATCGGGCATTGGACAATGGAGAACTGGAAGTCTTTTATCAGCCTATCTTTAGCGTGGCGAGTGGGAAGGTCGTCGGTCTCGAGGCGCTTTTGCGTTGGAAGCATATAAAGCTCGGCTGGACGCCGCCGTCAGATTTCGTCCCTGCAGGGGACTCTTCGGGCCTTTCATTGGGGCTTGCGAGGCTCGTTTTGACCCGAGCTATATCAATGATCAAGCGACTCAAAAAAGAGGGAGCCAACCCTTGGGTTTCGGTCAACTACTCGCCAAGGCAGTTTGCAGTTAACTGTCTTGAGGACCTCTACTCTGTGTTGATAGAAGAGGAGACCTTCGTTCCAAACTCCTTAATCGTCGAGATCACAGAGACCAGCGTCCTTACCTGGACCTCGGAAGTTCAAAGTTGGGTCGAAAGGTTGAGGTTGCTCGGAGTGAGGTTTGCCTTGGATGACTTTGGTACCGGGGCGTCTTCACTCTCCAACCTTAGGGACCTTCCGGTTCAGCTTGTCAAAATAGATAAGGTCTTTGTACAGGGTGCTCCGGAACAGGTGATCGACGGTGCGATACTCGCGGCGATAATGATGATGGCAAGGGCTAAGGGCGCGGAGATAGTCGGCGAAGGCGTAGAGACCCTAGAGCAGATGTCTGTGCTCTCTGAAATTGGAATAGATATGGTCCAAGGATTTTTGCTCCAAGAGCCCGTTACCCAGGAAGAGATAACCAAGTCAGTCCTAGATGGATCCGGGATCCATTTCAGCATCGAGGTGGACGACCTCGTGGTTAGCGATTAGAGCGATTTCCTGGGCCAAGCGGAGTCGGCTAGCTAGCAGTGAGAGTGCAATAGTCGACTCGGTGGCGCCTATCAACTGCCAACAATCTCCGTGTCGACTCAAAAGTCAATGCAGTTGAGTCGACACATATCTACTTTGGACGAAACTAAAATCGAAGCGATGAGTTAGCCCGAGAAGCTTAATTTTGTACTAGCGCTCCTTTCACTAGGTGAACGTGTCGGTCGGGTTTAGCTGCTTAGCGAAAGTTCCTCCACCGATTGTTGCCGCATTATGTATTTTTGGATCTTGCCAGTCACGGTCATCGGGAAGCTGTCGGTAATCTTGACATAACGCGGAATCTTGTAGTGGGCGATCTTTCCTTTGCAGTACTCCTTGATCGCATCCTCTGTAAGGTTGGATCCTGGCTTGATTTTGATCCAAGCGGCAATTTCCTCCCCGAACTTCGGATCCGGCACTCCAATAACCGAAGCGTCGACGATGTCTGGATGAGAAAAAAGGAACTCTTCGATCTCCCTCGGGTAGACGTTTTCGCCGCCTCGGATGATCATGTCTTTAATTCGACCCACGATGTTGACATAGCCATCCTCGTCCATGACACCTAGGTCTCCGGTGTGCATCCATCGTGCAGCATCGATAGCCTGCTGGGTCTTCTCTGGTTCGTTCCAGTAGCCGAGCATGACCGAATAACCCCTGGTGAGAAATTCGCCAATCTGACCGCGTTCAATAACGTGTCCCGAAGGGTCTACTATTTTGACTTCGACGTGTGGATGGACGGGACCCACGGTGGACACCCTCTTGTCAAGTGGGTCGTCAAGCTTGGTCTGCATCGATACTGGAGACGTTTCGGTCATTCCGTAGCAGATGGTTACCTGTTCCATATGCATCAGCGACTGGACCTTCTTCATGACCTCAGCCGGACACGGCGAACCGGCCATTATCCCCGTTCTGAGAGAGGAGAGATCGTAGGAGTCAAAGTTCTCCAGGGCTAACTCGGCGATGAACATTGTTGGGACTCCATAAAGTGACGTGCACCGTTCCTTCTCAACCGCGGCCAAGGCCTCTGCGGGGTCGAAGCTAGCCGAGGGGAGTACCGCTGTCGCTCCGTGGGAAGTTACCGCCAGGTTTCCCATCACCATTCCGAAGCAGTGGTAGTAGGGGACCGGAATGCACACCCTGTCTATTTCGCTGTAACCACAGCCTTCCCCGACGAAATACCCGTTATTCAAGAGATTGAAGTGGCTAAGGGTCGCCCCTTTGGGAAATCCGGTAGTTCCAGAGGTGTACTGGATGTTTATAGGGTCGTCGAAGTCGAGACCCTTTTGGATCTCGTCGATGGCTTCCTGGGAGACGTTTTGGTAGTAATTTTCAATCCAAGACTTGTAATCGGCCGTGTCGGTGTAGAGGGCAAGCTCTAATTCGGGAATTTCACTTCTAACCTCGTCAACCATTGCTTGATAGTCGGAGGTCTTATGTTTAGTGATAGAGAAAATTGCCTTGCAGCCCGACTGCTTAAGTACATAGGAAAGCTCCGAAGATCGGTAGGCGGGGTTGATATTTACCAGTATTATCCCGACCCGAGCCGTAGCGTACTGGATTATCGCCCACTCAAGGGTGTTGGGGCTCCAAATTCCGACCCTTTCGCCCTTTTTGAAGCCGTGAGCTACTAGCGCTCTAGCTAGCTTGTTCACCTCATCGTTGAACTCACGGTAGGTGAGCGCAACATTCTGGGCAACTGAGACTAACGCCTGGCGATCGGGAAAGCGTTTCGAGGTGTTGTCGAGATTTTTGCCGATGGTCTCTGCTAGCAGGGGACGATCGGTACTACCTTGAGAATAAGAAGCTGTCACAGATAGAAACATACGCTATGAGCACCCACAATGCAACCGCATGGGGGATTTCCCAGCGCTAGGCACATTTGAATTGATATTTTTGCTCCGAATTATCGGGCGATAATGTTCCTGAGCGCCCCTTCTAAGTTGGGATACTGGAATTTAAATCCATTAAGAACTAGTTTTTCGGGGGTTACTCTCTGGCTTGCTAGCAGCATTTCCCTAGTTATCTCAGGTCCAACAACTATGTCGAGTGCTATTTTTGGCACGTTCAAAAAGCTCGGCCTTACCATGATGTTTGAGAG
>JABEUO010000154.1 GCA_013044415.1 Acidimicrobiaceae bacterium | reverse complement strand
CGCCTTCCCAGGAGGCCGGGTTTCCAATGCGAATTGCGGTAGCTATCGTATCGGGCTTCTCCACAATGTGCCCGAGGACTATTGGTGCCGAACCGGCCGCTTGGAATCCCATCATTTTCGGCTTTGAGGCCGACTTTCCCGCCTTTTCATATTCGTTATATCCACGCCAATAGGCGGTTATATTGCCGGCATTTCCAACTGGGATGAAGTGGTAGTCCGGCGGCGTCCCAAGCTGGTCGACCACCTCGAATGCTCCGGTCTTTTGACCTTCGATTCGGTAGGGATTGATCGAGTTGACGACGGTTATCTCCCCGGACTCCCCGAGCTTTCGCACTATTTCCAGGGCTTCATCAAAATTACCCTTAATCTGGAGAACCTTGGCACCATAGACCAGCGCTTGCGCCAGCTTCCCTAGCGCGATATATCCGGCTGGAATGAGTACGACACAGTCCATCTTCGCCCTAGCGGCGTATGCGGCAGCAGAAGCGGAGGTATTCCCGGTTGAGGCACAAACGACCGCCTTGGCCCCGGCCTCTTTCGCCTTGGTGATCGCCATGGTCATGCCGCGATCCTTGAATGATCCCGTTGGATTGGCACCCTCGAACTTGAGATAGACCTCCGCACCCTTTATCTCTGACAGGTAGGGAGCTGGATAGAGAGGAGTCGCCCCCTCAAAGAGGGTAACTATTTCGGTTTCATCTCCAACTGGGAGAAACTCTCTGTAGACCTCGATGACCCCTGGCCACTTCGAGCGAGTCGACTCTAAAGACAAAGCTAATCCTCCTCAGTTAGTACCCGCATCGCCTGCCTGAGGCTTCGAACACAATCGAGTTCCTCAAGCTTCGCAAGGGTGTTTTTTACGTCCTGCTCTAAAGAGTCATGGGTCAAAAAGATAAGTCGCGCCTGGTTCATATAGCCGAGTTGCTCCATCGAGTTTATCGAGACGTTATTTTCACCAAAGACCGTTGCCACCTGGGCGAGAACCCCTGGGGCGTCGTTGACGTCTACGGCGAGAAGAAAGCTCCCCGAAAGACGCTCGGTAGGCGCCATGACTACGTCTTTTCGTTCGATCCTTCGTTCGGTGCTCCCGAAACGGAGGTTATGGGCGGCGTCCATGATGTCACCCAGAACCGCCGAGGCCGTCGGCGAACCCCCCGCCCCTCGGCCATAAAACATCAGTTCCCCAACTGCATCCCCCTCGACAAAGATCGCATTAAATGCGTCCCTGACCGAAGCCAAGGGGTGGGTCTTAGGTACTAGAGCCGGAAAGACCCTGACGTCGAGGTACTCCTCATCTTCAAAGAGTCTTTCGCAGAGTGCTAGTAGCTTGATCGTATAGCCGTGCCTCCGAGCGAATTCAAAGTCCGTCGCCGTCACTTTGGTGATGCCCTCACGGCTGACGTCTTTGAAACGGACCTTCTTTCCAAATGCTATCGAGGCGAGTATCGCCGCCTTTGAGGCCGCGTCGGTACCTTCAATGTCGGCCCTTGGGTCCGCTTCGGCATAGCCGAGCTGCCTTGCAAGTTCCAAGGCGACGTCATAGGAGAGCCCCTCCTCGTCCATCCTGGTGAGGATGAAATTAGTAGTTCCATTGACGATGCCTATAACCCGCTTGAGCTTCTCGCCGGCCAACGAAACCCGCAAAGACCTAATTAGTGGAATACCCCCGGCGACCGCCGCTTCAAAGAAGATATCCCTGCCGACCGAGTCGGCCAACTCTTCTAATTCAAAATAGGATTCGGCCAGAAGTGCCTTATTCGCCGTAATCACCGACTTCTTGGCCATTAGCGAGGCTTCAACGTACTCCTTGGCCGGGTGTATCCCCCCCATGACCTCGACGATCACGTCGATCTCGGGGTCATTTATAACCGACATAGCGTCGGTAGTCAGGAGCTCCTTGGGAATCCAACTCGGTCTAAAAGCCTTAGGATCCCTGATGACGATGGCGGCCAACTCAATAGATTCGCCGCTCTTCTCCTTTATTGAACTCTGATTCTCAAAGATCAGCTTAACTAAGGAGGAGCCTACGTTCCCACACCCCAAAAGCCCCAATCTCATTCGATGGCCACCAAAGCTTTCTCTCTCGATCCCTCGGACCTAAAGGCTACTCTTCGAGACGCAACAGGTCACCCAAAGTTTCCCTTCTAACAACAACTCGATACCGGCCATCTTTAGCGAAAATAACCGGCGGCCTACCGACCTTGTTGTAGTTCGAAGCCATCGAATACCCGTACGCCCCCGTAACCGGGGTCGCCAAAAGTTCTCCAACCGCAAGGTCGGACGGCAAAAGCGCCGAAGAGACCACGATATCCCCGGATTCGCAATGCTTGCCCGAGATAGTGTAGATGGTATCCGAAACGTCATTCATCCTCTCCGGGAGGATAGCCTCATAGCCACTCTCGTAGAGAACCGGTCTCGGGTTGTCGCTCATCCCCCCGTCGATCGAAACGTAAGTCCTAATCCCTTTGAGCCTTTTAATCGTGCCTACTCGATAGACGGTTATCGCCGACCTCGCTATTATCGCCCTACCCGGCTCGAGAACTAACCTCAAATTGTCGGGGAGTCCCGAGTTCTTGGCATAGCTTTCGGCCATAGAAACCCAGTCTGCGATAGCTGGGGCCTCTTCCCCATCGATATAAGCGACCCCGAGTCCTCCACCTAGGTTGAGCTCCAAAAATCCGTATCGCTTGATCAACTCGGCCATCACATCAAACTGAGCCTTGAAACTGTCCAGCATAAATATCTGTGAACCGATATGTGAATGGAGGCCGAGCAGGCGGATCTTTTTCGATGAAAGGAGTAGTTCTATTGCCTCTTCTGCGGCTCCAGCGGAGTAGGAGAATCCGAATTTGGTGTCTTCTTGGCCGGTCATCACGTACTCGTGGGTGTGTGCTTCAACCCCCGGGGTCACCCGCAGCCAAACAGATACCGGCTCATCGGCTTTAGCCAGTGACTCGAGTCGGTCAATTTCATCGAAAGAATCGATCACGATCCTTCCAACCCCTATTTCGAGGGCAAAAGCCAGTTCTTGATCCGACTTGTTGTTTCCATGGAGGATCATCCGGTCACCGGGGAATCCACCAGCGTGGGCTACGTACATCTCACCCATCGAAGCGACGTCGAGCAATATTCCCTCTTCGAGGGCTAATTGGGCCATCGCCTTACACAAGAAGGCCTTAGATGCAAAAGCGATGTCGCCGCTAAATGCTCCCTTTGCGTCTCTGATAGTCGTCCTGATGTGGTCTTCGTCGTAGATAAAAAATGGCGTACCGATCTCCTCTGCGACCCTTTTGATCTCCACACCAGCGACGTAGAGACTCCCCGAGCGTATCGAGGCGCCAGATGGAAGAAGTCCCATCGGAAACGAATGCCTTATCGACGGCATCGCGTCAGACCGATCGCCCCTCGAAAGTTCCTTCATCATCACATCTGCTCGGGGGCTTCAATGCCGACGAGGTCGAGTGCGACCCTCAACGCTATTTGGCAAGCCCTCGCTAGTTGCAGCCTCGCCTGTAGTAGATCCTCCTCTACGCCTTCGGCGAGGATCGGGCAGTCGTGGTAAAAGCCGTGAAATGCCGAGGCAGCCGCCTTCAACCAGGCCACCACTCGCTGGGGTGCTCGAGAAATTGCGGCGTCTCTGACCACGTCCGGAAGGCTTATCAAGGTCCGAATAAGTTCAAGTTCCCTAGCGGTCTTGAGAACTTCGAATTGGACCTCTTCCAACTCCTTAAGTGATACACCCTTCGATTCGGCGACCCTGAAGATCGAAGCTATCCTCGCATGGGCATACTGGATGTAGTAGGCAGGGTTGTCCATTGAGGTGCTCTTGGCCTCTTCAATATCTATCACCGCAGCACGATCCAAGGACGAGGAGAGCGAAAGTAGCCTGGTGACCGCAGGTCCGAGCTCGGAAACTAGCCACTCCATGGAGACGATGTTTCCTGCACGCTTGGAGAATTTGACCAACTTGTCGCCCTCTACCAGAGACACCATCTGGCCGATCAATATTTCGAGGCGATCCGGGTCGATACCTAGTGCGCTCATAGCCGCCTTCAAGGATGCGACTTGGCCATGGTGATCGGCTCCAAAGATATCTATAACCCGATCAAAGCCCCTAACGAGAAACTTATTTCGATGGTATGCGATATCTCCGGCCAGGTAGGTGAAGTATCCGTCTGATTTACGCAGCACCCGATCCCTATTGTCGCCGAACCTCGTCGCCTCAAGCCAGAGCGCTCCATCCTTTTCGTAGGTCGCACCCATAGATGCAAGGATCTCGATGGTCTCGTCAACTGCACCTGATTCCTCGATAGAGGCCTGAGAAAACCACTCGTCAAAGCCTATGTTCAGGTTCAGTAGGCTTTCTTTGATTGCAGCCAAGTTCTCCTTCACAGCAAACTTTCCCGCTTCAGATACGTCGTCAGGTCCTTGGTATCTCTTTGCGAGATCTACGACGTATTCCCCCTGATAGCCGTCCTCCGGGGGGGCCTGATTGGAACGCCTAGCGAGGAGGGACTCTCCCAAGGTTCTGATCTGTCCTCCGGTATCGTTGACGTAGTATTCGGTCTTTACGTCAAAGCCACTTCTTAGCAGCACCCTTTTGATAGCGTCGCCGTAAGAAGCCCACCAGGCATTTCCGACGTGCAAGGGCCCCGTTGGGTTAGCGGAGACGAACTCCAATTGAATCTTTTGGCCCTTGCCGAAGTCACTGCTAGCGAAATCAGCCTCGCCCTGTCCGAGTAGTTCCACGAGCGATTCATAGAGGTGTGAGTCCATAAGGCGAAAATTTATAAAACCTGGACCGGCGAGCTCGATACCTTTGAGATGGGGAATCTCTGAAATTGCCCTCGTCTCGATAATCTCCTGAGCTAAGCTCCTCGGACTCTTGCCAAGCGACTTGGAAAGTTCTAATGCTACCGATGTTGCGTAATCACCATGTTCGAGCCGGGCGGGCCTCTCGACTTTAACCCCCGCATCCGGCGGCGAAATACCCAATTCCGTCAGCGCCCGTTCGATCGCCGATGCGATCTGAATCTCACGCTTTGCCATCATCTACCTTTCAATTTTGGCCGTCCAGGCACTTACTACCCCAACATCAGCCTAGGAGCAGCCTCGCCGCGAGGCTTCGATGCTAATTGGGCAACTAAGATCGACTAGTCAAGTCTTGAGCCCCCGTAGCTCAGGGGATAGAGCATCGGCCTCCGGAGCCGGGTGCGCAGGTTCGAATCCTGCCGGGGGCGCCACACGCTCGTTGACTCAAACCTTCGGGCTTGGGTCAACCAACTCGCTGGACACGGTAGGACTCCGTCGAAAAATTCGGGGCTGATCTCGTGATGAAACATCTTATGGTGCGAGAACGAGCCGGCAGGAGGACCCTCTCGATGCGGAAGCCCGCTCCGAGGAGAGGCGAAGACATTCCTAGCGTCATCTCGTCGATCGCGCACAAATTGGTGTTCGACCTTATATTTTTGTGACGCCATACACCTCAAATAGTTCCAGTCTCCATTCTTCTGGCAAGACGGCTGATTGGTCTCCTTTGGGTGGACGGTTGGGTTGATGTTTGGGTTGCTGGTTGGGTTGACTGGGTCGAATCAAGTCCTAAGGAGGCCTTCGGTCTATCTGAGCCGGGTCAAACTCTCCGCACATAGGGATTTCTTCTGTCCTCCGTCAAATATCAGAGCGCCCATTCGGCGGTTGCCCAACCGTCCCTACCGGCTTTGGCGAAATATTAGCACCTATCACTTTCCAGATCAGAGGTTGCCCGGCGAATAGCTGTCGGTAGCAGTATGATTAGCTCGATGGAATCTCGTGTTAAGCGCCCCGGTCCAATGGCTTTGCACGAGCAGACGGCAGCTGGATTTGGCCGAGCCATCGCCAAATGCGTGAAAGATACGGGCGATCGTCAGTCGCTTGCCAAGGACCTCGCCGAGATCATGACCATCAACAAGGACAGTTTTATCCGCCCCCTTCGCGTCTTAGGTAACGAAGGTTCCTCAGACCTCGTCCCGGGACACAAGATCACCTATACCTACAGGCCGGAGGAGATCGCCCGATGGCTCTGGTGAGCGATTCCCGAAGCTTGGGTCACAGAGACAAAAGAGCACTCGTTGCCACGATTAAGGCGACTGGGCAATGGCGATCATGACTCCTTTGCTACCGAAGTCCAACACGACGCTATCGACAAGACTGTCGGATTTAGCGACCCCCAAAGCACGACGCCAGCGGCGCTGGCTGGTCGTGTCTGTGGTCATCGCACTCTGCACCCTCGGGGCTGGCATCGGCCTGACAGTTGCGGGAAGCGGCTTCGGTGGTGGTCCCGGGAGCCGGGCAACGCCGGGTGCCCCAGACGGGTCCTCTCTCACGCTCCGCGCTGGGGCGGGACCGGCCGTCGATCTTGCGGGTGGTCGATGGTCGACGATTACCCCTCCACGCCGAGGAGCGGTAAGGAACTGGCACCTGGCGGCATGGACGGGCAAGTATGTGATCGCTTGGGGAATCCCCAGCCATTGTTGCGGGACGGTTACCGCTAAGCCGACAATGGGGAACTCGGAGTGGGGAGTCGCACTCAATCCAGTGGGCGGATCGTGGCGTTCGATTCCGCCTGCACCGGTCGACTTCATGGTCGAATCGACCACTTGGACTGGGAACGAGGTCATCGTAGGGGGTT